>JBILLI010000080.1:0-16806 GCA_044376155.1 Polyangiales bacterium | reverse complement strand
TGCGCGGGTGCGTCGACCACGCGCCTGTGCCCGAGGCGGGCGAGCGTGCGCTGAAATGGCTCGGGGTGACGTCGACCCTGCGAGACCTTCGCGGGCTCGAGGACTGCGCCGCGCTCATGCCCTCGGCCGATGCCACCGTGGCCGCCACCGCCGACGACCGCCCCGTGGTGCTGGCGTGGCGCGTGGGGGCGTCGCGGGTGGTGCTGCTCGGCGCGTCGGTGACCGCGCTGCACGGCGTGCCCGAGCGCTTCGGGCGATGGGTGCGGGCGCTCCTGCATGCGCTCGATGTCTTTGCGGCACAAGCGGTTGTGCGTGAGGTGCCCGAGGTGGTCCCCGCGCCCGTGACCGCCCCGGTAGTGCCGCGACGGGCGCTCGCGCCGGCGGTGCGCAAGCGGAGTTCTCCGCAGGCGGTGATGCCCTGGGCGGAGGTCCCGAAGATCCCCCGCGGCGCCCAGGCGGGGATCGTCACGCAGGACCTCTCGGACGTGGTCATCGTCGACACCGAGACCACGGGGCTGTCGTCCACCGCGCGGCTCGTCGAGATCGGCGCCCTGCACGTGCGCGCGGGGGTGGTGGTAGACCGCTTTCAGACGCTGGTCGATCCCGAAGAGAGCATCCCCAAGATGGTGGTGCGCGTGCATGGGATCACCGACGCGATGGTGAAGGGCGCGCCCCCCGCGGGCGACGCCATTCGCGCGTGGCTGCGCTTCGCCGCGGGCCGCCCGGTGCTCGCGCACAACGCCAGCTTCGACCACCGCATCATCGCGCAGGAGTGCCGCCGCACGGGCGTGGGCGCCGCGGGCGTGTGGTTCTGGTGCACCAAGCGCTTCGCCAAGGCCGCGTTCCCCAAGGCGCCGGGCTACGGCCTCGCGGTGCTGTCCCAGTGGCTGAAGCTCCCGTCGCCCCCCGCGCACCGCGCCCTCGCCGACTGCGCCACCACCCACGGCCTGCTCGCCGCGTGCCGCGCGACGGCCACCGACACCGCGCTCTCACACGCCCACGGTCCGCCGAAGTCATTGTGAGACAGGGAGATCGGTGCGGTCAGGGCAGACCGAGGCGCGCGCCGATCTCGTTGGTGAGCGCGCCGCGGGGGTCGACCCGCGCCCGCAGATCGCGGAGCGTCGGGATCACGTCGGCGTACATCTCCCGCAGCACCGCGTCGTCGGCGATGACGTTCTTCACCAGGTGCACCCTGCCCTCGTAGGCGTGGCACCGTCGGCTGAGCCAGGTGAAGAGTGACTTCACCTTCTCCATGGGCGCCGCATCCCCCAGGTGCTCGAACGCGAGGGTCACCGAGAAGGCGTTCATCGACCGTGTCGCCGAGAGCAGAAACCCGCGGGTGTCTTGCGGGATGTAGAGCACGTCGTGCATCGCGGGCCAGAGACCGAGCTCGCGCGCGCGCTCGCGGGCCTCGCGGATGAACGACGCGGCCGCGGTGACCTCGGGGGTCCCGCGCGGACCCGCGGGGATCATGAAGGTCTGCTGGAGCAGCCGCAGGGGCTTCTCCACCTCGCGCCAGCGCTGCTTCGCGAGGTCGTTGCCGTCCATGAAGAAGGTGTAGTCCTCGAGGGGGTCGTAGAAGACCTCGCGGGCGAGCCGGAAGTAGAGCTGCTGCAGCATCGAGAAGCCGCGGTCGTGGAGCGCGGCGATGGTCTCGAAGACGAAGCGCAGGCTGCCCGCGTAGGGCGCGAAGGGGAGGCTCGGGTGATAACCCCGCGACGGACGCTCCACGAGCGTGCTCGTGCCCAGCGCGCCCTGAAAGCCCTTCTTGGTGTACCAGAGGTTCGCGAAGCGCGCCCACGACGTATCCCCCGGCGCGGGGATCAGCGCGCGGAGCACTTCGTCGAGGGCCTCGGGGGTCTCGTTCGCATCGAAGGGGTTGCCGAATTCCGTCTTCACCGCGAGGGTGTCGGCGCGCGCGGGCAGCTCGCTCGACGCGAAGGTCACCGACGCGAAGGCGCCGAACATCCCGAAGCCGCTGATCGCGGCGTGAAAGAGCTCGCCCTCCAGGCCTGCGGCGTCGGGCGTGCAGGTTCGCGTCTCCCCGTCGGGGCAGAGAAGGGTGAACGCGCGCACGTGGTTGCCTTCGCGGCCGTTCTTCGGGGAGAAGCGCGAGAGGCAGTCCGCCGCGAGGGTGCCGCCCACGGTGGACCGCGAGGAGGTGTTCACCGAGCGGGGATACCGCCCCTGCGCCAGCATCGCGCGAAGCGTGTCGCGCCACGTCGCGGCTCCGCCCGCGGTGACGAGGCCGTCGCGAACCGTCACGCTCGTCTCTTCGTGGGGGCCGAGCAGGAGGTGCTGCCCCGCGGCCTTCGTGTCGAAGGTGCATCCGCCGCCGCGGAGCGTAAGGCGCTCACCCTGGGCCGCGCGGGTCTTCACCACGCGGAACCACTCGTCGCGGGTGCGCGCGAGGTCCACCGTGCCCACGAAGGCCGCGGAGAGGTCGTCGTAGCCCATCGCGGTCTGTCCGGGCGTGGGCGGTGGCGGGGTGTCGGGGCGCTCCCCAGGGGCGGGCACGCGCAGGCCGGGTTGGAGCAGCCCCGCGAGGTCTCCCAGGACGTCGTCGAGGAAGCCCGCACCCAGGAAGTCGGGCATGGGCGCGAGGTCATCGATGGAGGCGTCGGTCGGCTCGGTGGGCGTCCAGTCGGGCGCAGGGACCAGCCACGACACGAGCTCGTCGGTCGCCCTGCGCAGCGCGAGCGCCTCGGGTGACGAGGCCCACACGTCGGCGCTGGTTGACGTGGTGGGGTGGTGCTTGCGGCGGTGGGCCGCGCGGTTCGCTGCGGCCTGCTGCTTCACCTGCGCGGCGCGTTTCTTGGAGCGGTTCCAGCGTGCCATGCGCGACACGCTAGCACCGCGATGTGACCCGTCATGGGGCCGCGCTTCACGCGCGGGACTGGCGCGCGGGGGCCCGGTTCTGGCACCACATCGGGTGATGCGTGCGCGCTCGCTCCCGATGGTCCCCGCCGCCCTCTCGGTCGCTCCGTCGCTGCGTGACGCGCGCTCGCTGCCGGGGGATTTCTACACCGACCCGCGGTGGTTCGCGTGGCAGCGCGAGCGGCTCTTCGCGCGGGCGTGGCACCTCGCGCCGGCGCTTCTCCTCCCGCGCGCGCCGGGGGAGGTCGTGCCCTTCTCGCTGCTCCCCGGCGGGCTCGACGAGCCCCTGATCGCCGTGCGCGACGGAGAGGTCACCCGCTGCCTCTCGAACGTGTGCACCCACCGCGCGAAGCTGCTGGTGGAGACCCCCGGGTGCTTCGGGAGTTTGCGCTGCGGGTACCACGGTCGGCGCTTCGGGCTCGACGGTCGCTGCCGCCACGCGCCGGGCTTCGATGACCTCCCGTGTGACGGTCCGTCGGACGATGACCTGCCCGCGGCGCAGAGCGCGTCGTGGCGGGGCCTGCCCTTCGTCTCCCTCGCGCCCGACGAGGACCTCGCGGCGCGCTTCGGCGACGCGTGGGAACGGCTCGCGGCGCTGCCCCTCGAAGACCTCACCCATGACCCCGCGGGCGCGTCGTCGTTCAGCTTCTCGGCCCACTGGGCGCTCTACGTGGAGAACTACCTCGAGGGGCTGCACGTGCCCTTCGTGCACCCGGGGCTGCGCGAGGCGCTCTCGATGGGCGCGTACCGCACCGACCCGATGCGCCGCGCGGTGCTGCAGGTGGGCGGCGCGCGCGACGACGACGACGTGCTGCTGCCGACGGATCCGCTGCGCCCCGACGACCGCGTGGCGGCGTACTACCTCTGGCTGTTCCCGCACACGATGCTGAACTTCTATCCGTGGGGGATGTCGGCGAACGTGGTGGTCCCCCTCGCGCCCGACCGCACGCGCGTGGACTATCACCGCTGGGTGTGGGACCGCGCGCGGTTGGGGCAGGGCGCGGGCGGGGACCTCAACGCCGTGGAGCTCGAGGACGAGCAGGTGGTGGAGTCGGTGCAGCGAGGCATCGGCGCGCGCGGGTATGCGCCCGGGCGCTACGCGCCGGGCTGGGACGCGGGGGTGCACGCGTTTCACCGCATGATCGCGGCGGACGCGGCGGAGTGATCAGGTGTTGGAGGGCTGCCGCAGGCCCTTGGCCTCGGCGATGCGACGCCACTCGCGCTCGTACATCACCCGGGTGTCGGTGACGATGCGGAGGTTGTTGGCGTTGAGGTCGGTGGGCTCGGCGCGGCCGAGGTCGGCCATCTGCCGCCCGATCTCCGCGAGCTGGTCGCAGATGGAGCTCATGAGCGCAGGGTCGCGGGTCTTGCGGTCCTGCCCCGCGAAGTTCGCGCGGTAGAGGTCGAAGATGTCGTTCGCCGCGCCGCCCAGGGTGCCCTGGAGGTCGCTGAACTTCGTGCCCTCGCGGGCCTTGCGGATCTCGCCGATCTCCAGGCGGTAGGTGCTCAGCGCCTGCTCCACGATGCCGGTGTTGTCGCGGTTGAAGTCACTCACGCCGCCCTGCTTCTGCAGCGCGCGCATGCGCTCGAGCACCTGCTCGAGGCTGGTGATCATCCGCTGGAGCAGCGCGGGACGGCGGGTCACGCGGTTCTTGCCCGCGAAGTTGTCGTCGTAGATCTTGAACTGCGCGTTGGCCACCTCGGCGAGGGCCGCGGCCTGCTCGTCGACGGTGCCCGCGCCGCGCGCCTCGATGATCTCGCCGCGCTCGGTCTGGTACATCTTCACGTTGTCGGCCACGAGGTCGATGTCGGCCTGCGCGCCGTTGTTCGGGATGTTCGCGAGGGTCGGCGCGATCTCGCGCATGCTCTCGCCGATGCGCTCAAGGTCCTCGATCATCTCGCCGAGGAGCCCGAGGTCGCGCGTGGCGCGGTTCTGCCCGGCGAAGTGCCGGTCGTACTGCGCGAAGACCATGTTGGCCTCGGTGCGCAGGGTGTCGAAGTCCTCGAAGTCGGCGCCGAGGCTCTTGGCGCGCATGACCTCCTTGCGCTCGTTCTCGTAGAGCGTGAGCGAGGTCTTCGCCGTCTCTTCCAGCGCGTTGCGGTCGCTGGAGCGCGGCAGCCGCCCGAGCTCGCCCACGACGGAGCGAATACGGCTGATCAGGTTGTTGATGTCGTTGAGGTCGCGCGTGACCCGGGAGTGACCCGCGAAGCGGGCGTCGTACTCTCCGGTGATCTGGTCGACCTCGGCGCGGAGCTGCGAGAGGGTCTTGGCCATAGGGGCGCGGACACTACCACGAGCCCCGGAGGATTATTCCGCGGGCACGAGCGGTCGCAGCGGCGAGGCGTCGTCGCCCTCGGCCCCCTCGCTCGGGGGGGGAGCGGGGGGCGCGTCTTCTTCGCGCAGGCGCACGTTCTGAAAGCGCTCGGGGTGCTTCGCCGTGACCGTCGCGTAGAACGCCCGGATCTGCGCCATGTCGGCCTTGAGGTCGCCCGTGGTGGAGATCACCGGGCCGAGCCCGCCGCGCTTGCGGCGGTAGTCGAGGAAGGCGCAGACGATGGGCACCTGCGCGCTGTGGGCGATCCAGTAGAAGCCCGACTTCCAGTAGGAGTTGGCCTTGCGCGTGCCCTCGGGCGCGATCATCAGCATGATGCGATCCCGCGAGTGGATCAGGTCGGCGATCTGCTGCACGTAGTTGTGCGACGTGCGACGGTCGACGGGCACGCCGCCGAGCCAGCGCATGAAGCCCCCGAAGGGCCCCTCGAAGAGGGTGTGCTTGCCCACCCACACGATGTCGAGGCCCATCACGTAGCCCACGCCCAGCGCGATCGGCAGGTCCCACCACGTCGTGTGCGGCGCGGCCAGCAGCACGAAGCGCGGCGCGTCGGGGACCGACCCCTCCACCTGCCAGCCCAGCGACGACAGCACCGCGCGACCCACCGCGTAGCGCACCCTCTTGCGAACGTTCACCGTGTCTCCCTCTCGCAACGCAACGCCCCCGAATAGCGCGCGGAGCCCCGGTCACACAATCACTTCGAGGCACACTTCGTCGACGCATCGCGTTGCCGCGGCGCGCGATGTACCCTCCGCTCCCTCATGCTGCGCCCCGTCACGATCTCGCTCCTCGTGAGCCTCGCCGCCCGCGCGAGCTGCTCCGACCGCGCGCGTCCCGTCACCACGCCCGACCCCAGCACCCAGGTCGCCGACGACCGCGACGCCGCCGCTCCGGCCGGTCCGCGCGAGATCGCCGCGCGGCACGTGCTGGTGATGCACACCGGCAGTGAGCGGGCGCCGGAGTCCATCACCCGCAACCGTGAGCAGGCTCGGGCCCGCGCGCTGGAGGTGCTGCGACGCGCCCGCGCGGGGGAGACCATCGCCGCCCTCGCGGAGGAGTTCTCCGACGAGCCCGGCGCGGGCGAGCGCGGGGGCTCCCTCGGGCGCTTTCGCCGCGGTCGCATGGTGCGCGCGTTCGAAGACGCCGCGTTCGGTCTGGAGGTCAACGCGATCTCCGACGTCATCGAGACCGACTTCGGGTTCCACGTGATCCAGCGCACGGAGTGATGCGCGCCGCGGTGCTGCTCTCGCTGCTCGTCGCGGGCTGTGACCCGGGCTGCCGCGCGCCGCCCGCACCCCCCGTGACGGATGTCCCTGCGCCGCAACGCGAGGTGCCCGCGCGCTGCGTCGAGGAGGTGCGCGCCGCGTCGGTGGTGTTCCCGCCCGGGAGCGGCGACGTCGACGCGCTCTCGGTGGCCTGCCACGACGGCACCCTCGGGGTCTTCGCGCTGCGCGGCCACGTGCTCTCGTGGACCGCCCGACGCGACCGCGCGGGCGAGGGCTTCTCTGCCCCGCTGGTGGTGGGCACCGGCGCCGACCGGCTGGGTCCCGTCGCGCACGACGCGCCGCAGGGGCCCGTGGCGTGGCGCTCCCCCGTGGCCGACCTCGACACGCCCCAGCGCGACGACGTCTGGGCGGGCCTCGTGCAGCGCGGCGACGGCGGCTTCGCGGCCCTGCGCGGCGACGCCCTGCTCCCCGAGGGGACCCTCGGACTCGGCGTGCCCTTCGTGCGCGTGAACCCCGCGGGTCTCTTCGCCGTCGCCACCGTCGCGCGGCAGGGCGTGGAGCCCGGGAGCGTGTCGCTGCGGATCGTTCCCGGGCGCGAAGAGTCTGCCCCCGTGGCGCTCCCGCTGGTCACCACGCCGGGGCACATCGAGGCCTGGGAGCCGCGCACCGACACGGTGCTCGCGCGGGTGCAGCGCGAGGGCGCGAGCTGGCTCGAGGCCCGCCGCGGCGAGGTCGTGCTGAGCCGCCTGCGGGTGCGCTCGCCCGAGATGGTGGTGGTCTCGCGGGGCGAGTCGACGCCCGCGGGGGCGGTGTTCGCGGTGGGAGAGTTCGCCGTGGGCCGCGGCGATGGCGGCGCGTGCGTGGGGCAGCCGGGCGGGATCTGCGTGCGACCGGGGCGCGTGTCGCTGCTGGTGGTGCCGCCGCAGGGCGCGATGCGCGAGCTCGAGGTCGCGCCGCAGGGGGTGCCCGACGCGCTCGCGTGGGACGGCGACGCGATCACCGTGCTCTACGTCGAGCCCGGCCCCGAGGAGAGCACCGCGCAGCGCGCCGCCCGCATCGACGTGCGCAGCGGCGCCCGGGACCGCGTCGCGCTCTCGCCCCCCGAGGGGTTCCCGCCCATCGACCTCCCGCGCCTCGCGCGCTGCGGTGACGATCTCTGGATGGTCGCCGCGGTCTCGGTCGACGAACGCGGTGCGCGGCGCGTGGGCGTGACCGCGCTGCCCCTCGCGTGTGTGCTGCGCTGAGCGTCGCGTTCGTGCGATGGTGATCACTTCGCGACGGAGGTGACACGTGTTCGAGGCGGCGGAGCTCGGTCAGAAGGTGTCGAAGGCGCAGTACGCGAAGGAGGAGCCCGCGATGCGCGAGGCCCTGCTCGACGCGCAGTACGAGCTGCTGCAGCAGAAGCGGCGGTCGGTGGTGATCCTGGTGAACGGGGTCGACGGCGCGGGCAAGGGCGAGTCGGTGAACTTGCTCAACGAGTGGATGGACCCGCGTCACCTCCGCTCGGTGGCCTTCGGCGCGGAGACCGACGAGGAGCGCGCGCACCCGACCTTCTGGCGCTTCTGGCGGGTGCTCCCGCCCAAGGGCAAGGTCTCGGTGCTCTTCGGGAGCTGGTACACCCTGCCCATCCTGCAGCGCGCGAAGAAGTCCATCGACGACGCCGCGCTGGACCAGGCCATGGACCAGATCGAGCGCTTCGAGCGCATGCTCGCCGCCGAGGGCGTGGTGCTGGTGAAGCTCTGGTTCCACCTCTCCAAGAAGGACCAGCGCAAGCGCTTCGAGTCCCTCGCCGCCGACAAGCGCACGCGCTGGCGGGTCACCGACGACGACT
This sequence comes from Polyangiales bacterium, assembly GCA_044376155.1. Taxonomy (GTDB): domain Bacteria; phylum Myxococcota_A; class Polyangia; order Polyangiales; genus JAWKRB01. The sequence goes on along the minus strand of JBILLI010000080.1, from coordinate 8,539 downwards.
GGGCCCACCACGCCGTCTACGACCGCTTTCGGAGGATCTCCGAGCGCGCCCTGCGCCGCAGCAGCACGGGCGAGGCGCCGTGGCAGGTCATCGACGGCAGCGACGACGAGAACCGCGCCCTGAGCATGGGGCGGGCGGTGCTCGCGGGCCTGCGCGCGGCCACCGAGGAGGCCCCCGCGGCGCCCCCCGCGAAGCCCGCGGTCGCGCCAAAGTCCTTGCGCCCCAAGGGGATCGAGACGCGCACGCTGCTCTCCTCCCTCGACCTCACGGCCACCCTCTCGGAGAAGGTCTACGAGAAGCGCCTGGAGCAGCTCCAGGGACGTCTCAACGCGCTGAGCCGCGACAAGCGCTTCGCGGCGCGCGCCCTCGCGGTGGTCTTCGAGGGCATGGACGCGGCGGGCAAGGGCGGCGCCATTCGCCGCGTGACCCGCTGCCTCGACGCGCGGATGTACCGCGTGCACCCCGTGGCCGCGCCCACCGACGAGGAGCGCGCGCAGCCCTACCTCTGGCGCTTCTGGCGACACGCGCCGCCCGAGCGGCAGATCGCGATCTTCGACCGGAGCTGGTACGGCCGGGTGCTCGTGGAGCGCGTCGAGGGCTTCTGCGACGAGGCCTCGTGGCGCCGGGCCTACAACGAGATCAACGACTTCGAGGAGCAGCTCGTCGACAACGGCACCGTGGTGGTGAAGCTCTGGCTGTCGGTCTCCGCCGAGGAGCAGCTCAAGCGCTTCAAGGAGCGCGAGGCCACGGGCTTCAAGCGCTTCAAGATCACCCCCGAGGACTGGCGCAACCGCGAGAAGTGGCCGCGCTACGCCGAGGCCGCCAACGAGATGTTCGAGCGCACCAGCACCGAGCTGGCGCCCTGGACCCTCGTCGCCGCGAACGACAAGCGCCACGCGCGGGTGACCGTGCTCGAGACCCTCTGCGCGCGCCTCGAGGACGCGCTGAAGAAGGGCTGACCGACCGCGCGCTCACACCGCGTCGGTGAGCGACTCCCGGGGCGGCGGCGGGGTGGTGATGGGCGTGCGCGTGGCCACAAACATCAGCGCGACCATCGCGAGTCCGAGGCCCGCGAGGGTCGGGGCCACGCCCCAGCGCTCGGCGAGGCGGCCGTTGAGCGCGGCGCCCACCGCGGCGGGGAAGGTGAGCACGGTCCAGAACGCGGCGGTGACGCGGCCCAGGAGGGCGTCGGGGGTGATCTCCTGGCGCAGGGTCATGGTGTTGATCCCGCGGATGGACTCGGCGAAGCCCACGCACGCGGTGAGCATCGCGAGGGTGGGGAGGTCGCGGGTGTGCCCGAGCAGGGTCACCGCGGCGCCCATGAGCAGGCCCGCGCCGATCCAGCACGACGCGAAGCCGAAGCGCGCGCGCAGCGAGGACGACGCCGCCGCCGCCGCGAGGGCGCCCAGCGCGGCCACGGCGAACACGTGCCCCACGGCGCGGTCGTCGCGGTGCAGCTCGCGCTTCACGTGAAAGATGATGAGGTTCTCGCGCCCGCCCATCAGCAGCGCGCTGAGCGCGAGCAGCCCCGCGGTGGCGCGGAGCACGGGCACGCGCCAGAGGAAGCGCAGGCCCAGGGTGAAGTCGGCCACGGGCCCCGCCGAGGGGTGCCCCGCGGGCCGCGCGAAGCGCGCGCGCACGAGCAGCAGCGAGATCGCCGAGAGCACGAAGGAGAGCGCGTCCACGGCGATGCCCGCCACCGCGCCGAGTCGCTGGCAGACCTCCCCCGCGAGCATCGGGCCGACGAAGAACATCGCCGCGTAGGCGCCGTGCATGCGCCCGTTGGCCGCCAGGAGCTGCTCCCGCGGGACGAGGTTCGCCACCGCGGTGATCGCCGCGACCTGAAAGATGTTCCCGAGGAACGCGCACACCGCCGCGGCGAGGAGCAGGGCGTGGTAGCTCGGCCCGCGGAGCCACCAGAGCAGGGGCACCGCGGCGAACACCACCGCGCGGCCGAGGTCACACGCGACCATCAAGCGACGGCGGTCGACCCGGTCGACGATGGAGCCCGCGACGAGGCCCGAGAGCACGTAGGCCACCGACACCGTGGCGGTGAAGCGCCCCATGCGCGCCACCGAGCCCGTGGCCTGGAGCACCAGCAGCGGCGCGGCCACCGTGGCGAAGGCGTCGCCGAGGCCCGAGAGGGCCTGCCCGGCCCAGAACACATGAAAGTCGCGGTTGCGCGACAGGGGTACAGACGACATGGCGGGGTGAAGCCGAAGGGAGGAATGAGGGGGGCCAAGCAAGACGCGGCGCGGTCGTGACGTCAAGTGAATGACCCTCCGTGGGCCGGTGTTGCCGCGGTGATCGCCGGGACGTCTGCGTCGTACGGCGGGTTCCCCCGCGCGGCGGGAGCTGCTAGGCGCAAGGGATGACCTCGCGGCGGCGAGCGCTCGTGGCGGGCGCTGGGATCTTCGGTGTGAGCGCGGCGCGCACCCTGCGTGCGCGGGGCTGGGACGTGACCCTGGTGGACCCTGGTCCGCTCCCCCACCCGGACGCGGCGTCGACGGACATCTCCAAGATCGTGCGCTCGGAGTACGGCGACGACGCGGTGTACACCGACCTCGCGCTGCGCGGCCTGGAGGCGTGGCGGCGGCACAACCGTGACCTCGCCCTGCGCTTTCACGAGACCGGGGTGCTCTTCGCGCGGCGGGAGGGTCCGCGCGACGACAGCTTCGAGGGGCGATCCCTCGCGCACGCGCGGGGCCTCGGGGCGGTGCACGAGATCCTCGAGGGCGACGAGTTGGCGGCGCGGTTCCCGGCGTGGGCCCCCGCGGCGCACCGCTGGGGGATGTTCAACCGCGCGGGGGGATGGGTCGAGAGCGGCGCGGCCGTGGGCGACCTCGTGCGACGCGCCCTCGCGGAGGGGGTGACCGTGCGCGGTGACGCGCGGGTGACCTCGCTCGTGACCCGCGGCGACCGCGTGCAGGGCGCGGTGGTCGCCGGCGCGCGCGTCGACGCCGACGCGGTGGTGCTCTGCCTCGGCGCGTGGACCACCGACCTCGTCCCCTCGCTGCGCGGTGTGCTGACGGCCACGGGGCACCCGGTGTTTCACCTGCGCCCGCGGGAGCCCGCGCGCTTCGACGGCGCGCGCTTTCCGGTGTTCGGCGCGGCCATCGCGGAGACGGGCTGGTACGGCTTTCCGCTGCACCCGACGGAGGGCGTGGTGAAGGTCGCGCGCCACGGCGCGGGGCGCGTGATGCACGCCTCGTCCCCCGCGCGGGCGGTGACCGCCGACGAGACCGAGGCGATGTGGCGCTTCGTGCGCGCGAGCCTCCCTGCGCTGGGCGACGCCGCGCTGGTGCGCACGCGGCTGTGCATGTACAGCGACGCGCCTGACGGCCACCTGCTCCTCGACCGCGACCCCGCGCAGCTGGGGCTCGTCGTGGCCGCGGGCGACGCCGGGCACGCGTTCAAGTTCGGCGCGGCGCTCGGCCCCCTCGTGGCGGACGTGGTGGAGGGCGCGGCGCCGCTCGCGCGCTGGGCCTGGCGCACGGGGGGCGCGGCGCCGACGGCCGACGCTGCCCGGGCGAGGTAGCTCCGCGGTCAGCGCGACGGCGGTTGCGCGCAGCGCCAGCGGCCGCTGCCCTCGGAGACGAGCGTCTCGCCCGAGGAGCACCGCGGGAGCGCGCTGTCGACGCAGCGCCAGCGGCCGAATCCCTCGGAGACCAACACCTCGCCCGAGGTGCAGTCGGGGAGCAGCCCCCGAATGCCGTGGGAGGCGCTGCCGGGGCGCTCACAACGGAGCTCGCCGCTGCGCCCGGCGACGACGAAGTCTCCCGTGTTACACCCCGAGAGCTGGAGCGCGCGCGAGGGCGGGCGGCACTCGAAGCGCCCGAAGGAGGCCGCGACGAGCAGATCGCCCGCGTCGCAGCGCGCGGGGAATTGCGGCGCGCGCGGGGGCTGCGCGAGGGCGGTGCGGGCGAAGGGCGAGAGGGCGAGCAGCGCGAGGGCCGCGACGGCGGGGAGGGGGAGCGAGAGCGTGCGCATGGGTGCGAGGGTACGGCGCGCGGCGGGGCCAAGGCGAGACAGGGTCAGAACGTGTCGCCGCTCGGCTGGAGCTCGGCGCGGGCGTTGTCTCCGCGCGTCGGGAGGTCACCGCTGCGGGTCGCGCGGAGCTGCGCGCCCACCACCGCGCGGAGCACCTCGGCGCCCACCTCGAGGTGCGCGCCCGCGAGGGTCGAGGGCCAGTGCAGGAACACCCGGGGCGTGGCGCGGTGGTCGCGGGTGAGGCGCACGGGCACGCGGTTCACCGCGCCGCGCAGGGGGACGCTGGCCTGCAGGAGGGTGAGGGTGCGGCCGGGGTTGTCCATGGCGTAGCCCACGACGTACGAGAGGTTGTTGCAGAGGTAGGTGTTCCCGGCGCGGGGGAAGCCCCCGAAGGCGACGCCCGTGAGCCGCGCGTCGAGGCGGGTTTCGCCGTCGAGGGTCGTCGCGCGGTCGGTGATCACCTGGGCCGCGGCGGCCTTCACCCCGTCCCACGAGAGCAGCGCGCCGCGGCGCAGGGCGCTGGCCGGGGCCGAGGGGACCAGCGCTGCAAAGCGTTGCCCCGCAGGGGGTTGCGGCACGAGCACGTCGGAGCCGTCGGCGAGCACCATCGCGCGGTTGACCCCGCCGAGCTCGACCCAGAGGTCCTGCCGGGGTGAGGCGATGCCGTTCATCACCACCACCGCGGGGTTGAAGCGCTCGACCTCCTTGAGCACCAGGATCGCCGCGAGGTCCCAGTACACGGGCAGGATCATCGCGCAGACGTCCACCGCGCCCACGCCGGGCACGTCGACGGTGCCCACCGCCACCCGGGTCTGCGGCCCCGGGAGGTCCACCGCGCCCGCCGCGGGTCGCTCGGTGAAGGGGTACTCCGCCGCGGGCACCAGCGCGCTCACGGTCTGCCCGGTGGCGTTGGTGGCGTTGTCGAGGAACCGCCCGAAGCCCGTGACCAGCGCGCGTGGGCGCGTGCCGACGGGCGCGCAGCGGGCGGCGTAGGTGAGCGCGAAGCGCGCGTTGGCGTCGTACTGCGCGCGGGCCTGCGGGCTGCGCGTGTCGAGGGTCACCGCGTCGGGCGTGGGCGCGTCGTCGTCCGTGGGCTCGACCGCGCACGCCGCGAGCGCGAGGGGCGGGAGGAGCCAGCGGGGCGCGTTCATCGCGCGGACCATCGCACCGAGCGGGGCGATGGCGCAACGACGGGGGAAGAGACGTGTGGGGGGAGGCGGGGGCGGGAGGGGCTCACCGCCCCGCGGGGGAGAGGGTCACTGGAACTCGACGATCATTTCCTGCGAGGGCGCGCTGCAGGTCTGCGTGTTCACGCCGCCCCAGTTCGAGTTCCCTGCGCCGATGCAGGGGCGCACGATGTAGCCCGAGGGGCAGTTGGCGCCGCTGCAGGTGCTCGGCGGGTTGAGCCACAGCTCGCCGCTGTAGCGGGTGCCGCAGTTCGACCAGTTGTTGCCGTCGCAGGACATGGCGAAGTCGGTGCCGTTGCGCAGCGACTGCGCGATGGCATTCACCACCGAGGGGTTCGTGCAGCTCACGCCCGTGGGGTTGAAGGTCCCGCGGATGGTGACCCGGGTGTAGGTGCCCGTGAGCCCGGCGCGCCAGGTTTCCCAGGTGGTGCACTGCACCCCCGAGGAGTCTTGCCCGCTGACGAAGCTCTGCTGGTAGCGGTTGCTGCTCACCTGGCAGACGCCGTTGTTGCAGACGCCGCTGTTGCAGACGGTGCCGCAGGCGCCGCAGTTCTGCGGGCTGCTGGCGGTGTTCACCTCGCAGCCGTTGCTCGGGTTGTTGTCGCAGTTGCGGAAGGCCCCGGTGCACGCCGACACGGCGCACGCGCCGCTGGTGCACGCCGCGGTGGCGTTGGGGAGGTTGCAGACGTTGCCGCAGGCGCCGCAGTTCGCGGTGCTGCTCCCGCTGTCGACCTCGCAGCCGTTGGCGGGGTTGTTGTCGCAGTCGCGGAACGACCCGGTGCACGCCTGGAGCTGGCAGGCGCCGCCGGTGCACACCGCGTTGGCGTTGGCGATGGTGCAGGCGCGGTTGCACGCGCCGCAGTTCGCGTTGCTGGTGTTGGTGTTCACCTCGCAGCCGTTGCTCGGGTTGCCGTCGCAGTCGCGGAAGCCCGCGTTGCACACGAAGGAGCAGCCGCCGGCCGTGCAGACCGCCGCCGCGTTGGCGGGCGCGGTGCAGACGGTGCCGCAGGCGCCGCAGTTGCGCGGGTCGGTCTGGGTGCTGGTGCAGCTCCCGGCGCACTCGGTGAGGCCCGAGGCGCAGGTCGCGCGGCACACGCCCGCGGAGCAGACCTGACCGGCGCCGCACGCGTTGCTGCAGGCGCCGCAGTTGGCGCGGTCGCTCTGGGTGTTCACCTCGCAGCCGTTCACCGCGCTGCCGTCACAGTTGGCGAAGCCCGTGTCGCAGGTGGTGAGCTGGCACGCGCCGGCGGTGCACGCCGACGCGCCATTGGAGAAGCGGCAGGTGAAGCCGCAGGCGCCGCAGTTGCTCACGCTGGTGAGCGCGGTCTCGCAGCCGTTGCCCGCGTTGCCGTCGCAGTCGCCGAAGCCCGCGCTGCACTGGAACGCGCAGCGGCCCGCGCAGAAGGGCGTGGCGTTGGCCGGGCGGGCGCAGGCGTTGCCGCAGGCGCCGCAGTTCGCGGGGTCGTTGGCGAGGTCGCGGCAGGCGCCGGTGCAGTCGGTCTGGCCCGAGATGCAGGTGGCCACGCAGACACCCGCCGCGCAGCGCTGGCCGGCGCCGCAGGCGTTGCCGCAGGCGCCGCAGTTGGCGTTGTCGGCCTGGGTGTTCACCTCGCAGCCGTTCATGCCGTCGCTGTCGCAGTTGGCGAAGCCCTGGTTGCACGCGCCGAGGGCGCAGCCCGAGCTCACGCAGCTCCCGCGGGCGTTGGCGAAGTTGCAGCGCACGCCGCAGCCGCCGCAGTTGGTGAGCGCGTCGAGGCTGGTCTCGCAGCCGTTCGTCGCGTTGCCGTCGCAGTCGCCGAAGCCGCGGCTGCAGCTGATGCCGCAGGCGCCGTTGGCGCAGAAGGCCGCGCCGTTGGCGGGGGTGGGGCAGGCGTTGCCGCAGGCGCCGCAGGCCGCCACGTCGGTGCTGGTGTTGCGGCAGGTGCCGCTGCAGTTCTGCGCCCCGGCCTGGCAGGAGGTGGCGCAGGTGCCCATGGCGCAGACCTGGCCCGCGCCGCAGGGGTTGCCGCAGGCGCCGCAGTTCGCGCGGTCGCTCTGGGTGTCGGTGCAGAGCCCGCCGCAGGCCGTCTGCCCCATCGGGCACGAGAGCACGCAGGCGCCGCGCTCGCAGACCTGTCCGGCGCCGCAGGCGGTGCCGCAGGCGCCGCAGTTCGCGCGGTCGGTCTGCAGGTTCGCGCACGCGCGGGGGCCGTTCATGGGGGTGCAGGTCGTGAGGCCCTGCCCGCAGGTGAGGCCGCAGGTGCCCATGGAGCAGACCTCGCCGTTGTCACACACCGTGCCGCAGACGCCGCAGTTGCCGCGGTCGGTCTGGAGGTCGGCGCAGCGCCCGGCGCACACGGTCTGTCCGGTGGGGCAGCGCACCTGGCAGGCGCCGGCCACGCAGGCCTCGCCGCTGGCGCACGCGCGGCCGCAGGCGCCGCAGTTCAGCGCGTCGCTCTGCACGTCGGCGCAGATGCCGCCGCACGCCAGCTGACCCGCGGGGCAGTTCGCGACACAGGCGCCGCGCTCACAGATCTGGCCCGCGGCGCAGGCGTTGCCGCAGGCGCCGCAGTTGCCGCGGTCGATCTGGGGGTTCGTGCAGAAGCGCATGCCGCCCGCGTCGGCCCCGCCGTCGCCGCCGCCCCCGCACTGCGCGAGGCCCGCGCCGCACTCCAGGGTGCATCGACCCATGGAGCACACGAGCCCGGCGGCGCAGGCGGTGCCGCAGGCGCCGCAGCTCGCGCGGTCGGTCTGAAGGTCCACGCAGCGGCCGTTGCACGCTGTCTGTCCCATGGGGCAGCCGATCTGGCATTGCCCCGCGACGCACACCTGCGTGCGGGCGCAGACGGTGCCGCAGGCGCCGCAGTGATCCGCGCTGGACTGGGTGTCGACACACGCGCCGCCGCAGGCCCTCTGCGGCGCGACGCAGGTCACGTCCATCGCCGCGTCCATGCCGCCGTCGCTGCGGACGCCTCCCACCACCGCGGAGTCGTTGCAGGCGCTGGCGACGGCGACGGCGGCTGCTAGGAACAGAAATCGGGCACTTGGTCTCATTGAGTGAATCCTCCAGGCAATGACCCGGAGTGCAGTACGGGGCCGCCGCATACACAAGGACCGAATGACCTCTTCGGGGACTCCGCGCTCCCCTGTGCCGAACGCGTGCGAAGCGCTCCGTTGCATTGGTCTCTCCGCGCGCGGGGCAGAGCAGTCGGGACGTCCAGGAACGATCTCCGCGTGGGCGGAGCCGCCTCGATGTCGACGTCTGCGCGGGGTCTGGGCGGTGCGGCTGCGGTGCCATGACGTCGCCCGGCGCTCGGCACCCGCGCGTCTCGTGGCGAGCGTTCGGGTCGAAGCGGGCGGGCGAACCACCGCGCGTGGTGGGA
>JBILLI010000600.1:0-4826 GCA_044376155.1 Polyangiales bacterium | reverse complement strand
GGGGAGAGGGCGGACTACCCCCGCTGGTGGCCGCACGAGATTGCGCATCCCTTGGGGGACGCTCGTCGTGACGGTTGATGCCACGTAGATTCAAGCCGAAGCGTCGCAGCGTACGGATCCCTGCTGAGAGCAACTGCATCGGTCCTTCGGTGAACACAGAAGCGACCCGCGATCGCGCCGCGACATTGCCCTTGAACTGCGTCTCTTCCGCATATCGCGGGCGCACCTGCGAATAGCGCACATGAGCGCTCTCGCAGGGCAGCCTCTGCGAAACCTCCGGGCGTCTCGTTGGATCATCCTCGGCGTTGACGAGACAGCCCATTCAGCGTGAGCGTTCACGCCGATCATGGTGGCATAGAGCGGCGGGCGTCTGTTCCATCGACCGCCGATGCATTGGCCGCACCCGGCCCGATGGGCTACCCCCGCGGTGACCACGGCACGTCGCTCACGCCCGCGCGCAGATTCGCAAGTCGCGCGAGCGAGAACAACAGGTCGCTGAGCCGGTTCAAATACACCCCCGCCCCGCCGCGCACGGGCTCCTCGTGCTGCAGCGCGACCAGCGCGCGCTCCGCCCTTCGACACACCGTGCGCGCCACGTGCAGCGACGCCGCTCCGGGCGATCCCCCCGGCAGGATGAACGCACGCAGCGGCGGCAGCTCGCCCTCGCTCGCGTCGATGGCCCCCTCCAGCCGGGCGACCTCCGCGTCGCCGACCTTCGCGATGCCCAGGCTCTCCTCCTTGCCCGGCACCGTGGCGAGCTCCGCGCCCAGCGCGAACAGGTCCACCTGCACCGCCGCGAGGACCGCGTCGATGTCCGCGGGGAGCGCGTGCGTGCGGCACACGCCCAGCCAGGCGTTGAGCTCATCGAGGTTGCCGTAGGCGTCGACGCGCCCGCTCGCCTTGCTCACCCGCGCGCCGCCGAACAGCCCGGTCTCTCCGTGGTCGCCGGTCTTCGTGTAGATCTTCACCGCAGTCACTCCGTCCCGAGCAGCGTGCCCGTGCGCATGGGATGACCGCCGAGGAACTCTCGCATCGGCATCCGGCGCTTTCCTTCGAGCTGCACCTCGGTGAGCGCCACCAGACCCTCGCGGGTCGCGACCCAGAGCCGGTCCTTCTGCACCGCCACCACCTCGCCCGGGGCGCCGCCGAGCACCGTGGGGGGATCGTCCAGCCGCGTCGCGTTCACGATCAAGCGACGCGCCCCCAGCGTGGTCGACGCCCCCGGCCACGGCTGCAGCCCGCGCACCTGGTCGTGCACCGCCCGCGCGCTGCGGTTCCAGTCGATGCGCGACAGCTCCTTGTTCATCAAGGGGGCGAGGGTGTGCTGAGACTCGTCCTGCGCGACGGGCGTGAGCTGCCCCGCCACCAGCCGCGGGATCTCCTCGCGCAGCAGCTCCGCCCCCAGCGCCTGCAGCCGCTGCGACACATCAATCGCCGTCTCGTGCAGGTCGATGGGCGTGTGCCGCACCGCGAGCATCGGGCCTGTGTCGAGCCCCGCGTCCATCTGCATCAGGGTCACCCCCGTGGCGTCGTCGCCCTTCAAGATCGCCCAGTTGATCGGCGCCGCCCCGCGGTGCTGCGGCAGCACGCTCGCGTGCACGTTCACGCACCCGAGCCGCGGGATCGCCAGCACGTCGGGCGGCAGGATGCGCCCGTAGGCCACGACCACGGCGAGGTCCGGCGCGAGGGCCTGCAGCCACGCCGCGAAGGTCCCGTCGCGGAGCTTCACGGGCTGCGACACCTCGATGCCCCGCTCCTCGGCCCAGCGCTTCACGGGCGGCGCGGTGATCACGTTGCCCCGCCCCGCGGGTTTGTCGGGCTGACAGACCACGGCGACCACGTCGGCCACCTCGGGCAGCGCGGCGAGACACGGGACGGCGAACGAAGGGGTTCCGAAGAAGACGACGCGGGGACGCTGGCTCATCGCGCGCGATGGTGCACGATCCCCGCGCGGGTGAAAATCACACGCGCGCCGACTGCACCTGCTGCTTGCGCATCTCGCGGTCGATCATCCGGCGCTTCAGCAGCGAGACCCGGTCGACCATCAGCGCGCCGTCGAGGTGGTCGTTCTCGTGCTGCACCGCGATGGCGAGCAGTCCCTCGGCGTGGAGCTCGAAGGTGTTGCCCTGAAGGTCCAGCGCGCGCACCGTGACCTTCGCGGCCCGCTCGATCTCCTCGTGAATCCCCGGGAACGAGAGGCAGCCCTCCTCCCACACGGCCTCGCCCTCGCGGGCGACGATCTCGGGGTTGATGAAGGTGCGAAGCTGGCTCGGCTCGCCCTCGTTCGCGATGTCGATCACGAAGATGCGCTTCGACACGCCGATCTGCGGCGCGGCGAGGCCCACCCCCGGCGCGGCGTACATCGTCTCGGCCATGTCGTCGCAGAGCTGGCGCACGGCGTCGTCGACCACGCCCACCGGCTCGGCCTTGTTGCGCAGTCGCTTGTCGGGGTACCGCAGGATCGTTCGGATCGCCATGCTGGATGCTCTCGTCAGGGGCCCTCAACGGGCGTCACTCCTCCAGTGCCTATCACCCGACCCCCTCGCTCACAAGCCGGAGAGGTCTTCGGCGTGGATCCGCAGGGCCTTGCGCGAGGGTTTGCCCGAGGGGAGGGTGGCCAGCAGCGCGCCCCGGCGAAAGACCCACAGCGTCGCGGGATCGCCCCGCACCCAGGGCTCGTCGACGGTGAGCGGGGTGGTCGAGACCACGGCCACGCGGTCGCGGGGGGTGGTGACGGTGGAGAAGTCCACGGAGACGTCGTCGTCTTTGAGCGTGGCGCGGCCGAAGGGGGCCTTGCGCACGAGGTGCCACAGCCGGGTGTCACATCGGGCGTAGAGGTACTCCCCGTCGGCGAGCAGAAAGTTGAACGTGCCCTGCTGCGCCACCTCGCCCGCGACCTGCGCGAGAAAGCTCCAGAGCGCCTTCGTCTCCCGCGGGGGACGGGGGAACTTCGCGAGCATGCGCTCCAGCAGGTGGCAGAACGCGCGCTCGGAGTCGGTGGTCCCGATGGGGGTGTAGCGGCCGCCCAGAGGGAGCTCCCGGGCGCGGGCGAGGGTGCCGTTGTGCGCGAACACCATGCTCCGGCCCCAGAGCTCGCGTTGAAAGGGGTGGGTGTTCGCGAGGCGGGTGACCCCGCGGGTCTTGCGGCGAATGTGCGCCACGGCCTGCAGGGTCTTGATGGGGTGGCTGTGCAGAAAGGCCGCGAGGGGGCTCTTCGCGCAGGGCGTGGGGTCGAGAAAGGTCCGCGCGGCGCGGCCCTCGAAGAAGGCCAGACCCCACCCGTCTTGATGCGGACCCGTGGCACCCCCCCGGCGCGAGAAGCCCGCGAAGGAGAAGGTGATGTCCGTCGGGGTGTTGCAATCCATCCCGAGCAACTCGCACATGCGGCCGCGGAGTCTATGACAGTCTCGCGCGATGGCGAAGCGTCCTGCCGTGAAGTCACCGTTCGCGCTGCACCCGAGCGTCAGCCCGCGCAGCAACCTCCCCACCACCCGCGCCCGGGATCGTTCGTGCTCGTACAAGACGACCGCCGCGCGGCCCTCTACGACACCCGCACGGGGCTCAAGGTGAAGCCCGGGTCGGACGTCGACGGCGCGCGCACGGATCACGTCGCGTGGTCCCCGCGGGGTGACCGCTTCGCGACCCTCGTGCGCGACGACACGGGCGAGGGGGCCACGCTCACCCTCTGGGACGCCGACACCTGCGCGGCGGTGCACGTCGCGACGCTCTCGCGCTTCGGCACCTTCACCCACGGGCTGCCGGGCATGGCCGCGCCGGTGATGGTGTTCAACCCCGCGGGCACGGCGCTCTTCGTGCGATCCACGCCGTCGATCTCCAGCGGCGCGTCCTACGTGTGGCGCATCGACGTGGCCACGGGCGCGGCGGCCGAGGCGAAGGTCCCGCTGCGGCAGAACCTCGAGTCCCTCGTCGCGCGCAACGACGACGTGGTCTTTCTGGTGTTCTCCGGCGCCGGTCCCAACGCGATGTGCGCGTGGCGCTTCGGCGACGCGGACGCCCTCGCCGCGTGGGAGCATGCCTGGGGCACCTGCCTCGGCCTCGCGCACGAGACCCTCTGGGCCGCAGGCGATCCGCGCTGGATCTTCGGCCTCGACGCGGAGGCCTTTGCGGCAGGGCAGTCCCCTGCGCCCGCCGACGACGGCCCGCTCGCGCACGAGCTCCGCGTGGCGCAGCCCCTGCGCGACCAGCGCGTCGAGGAACTCTCGCTGCGCGCGAAGCGGCGGTGGCACGTCCAGCACTTCCAGTGGGTGAAGCGCAACGAGGAGGGCAACACCCGGGACGAGCCCGCGTGGGGCCGCGCGCGGTGGGCGCCCGGGGCGCGGTCGTGGCTCAAGGCCGAGCCGCACCCGGTGGCGCAGGCCGAGCCCCTGGGCCGCGGGGTGGTGCTGCGCGACGGGGTCTCGCTGGTGGCCGTGCGGCGCGACGGCGACGCGCTGCGCGAGGTGAGGCTGGTGGAAGACCTGCAGAAGTCCGCGCCCCAGGGCGCGAGGATGGCGTGCCTCGCCACCGCGGGGAACGTCATGGCCATCGCGTGGGACAAGTCCCTGGGCGGGGGCACCGCGCTGGTGCACGTGGTGGAGGTCGACCTCGCCGCCGTGGGCCTCGCGGGCTGAGCCGCAGCCGTTTCGAGGTGTCGTCGGGGCCCTCGTTCTTCGACGGTCCGCGGGAGAATGTCGACTCGGAATCTCTTGAACCGCAGGCGTTTTCGCAGCGCGTGGCCCCCATCCCCACGCCCTTCCCCCGCCTCGGTTCACCTCGGGACACATCTCCGAGAACGGCTTGAATACGAGACGAATTCGCGAGACGTG
>JBILLI010000599.1:0-4831 GCA_044376155.1 Polyangiales bacterium | reverse complement strand
CTCGGGCGCCATCGCGCCGGTGCGCCCGTCGCCCCCCTCCCCCTCGGCGGCGCCGCTCGGCGCGCTCGGACTGGATCGCAACAGCGCCCCGCCCGCTGCGGCCGTTCCGGGCGCGGTGGCGCCGTCTCCCGCCGCGGCCGTCGCGAACGCGGAGGCGGCCCAGGGCGTGTGGGCAGCGCCGCAGGCCCGCGCGAGGATCGTGCACAACCATCCCCCCGGGACGCCGTGCACGCCCATCGACCCCGAGGCGTTGCAGCGCGCGGTGCGCGGCGGCACCTGACCCCCGCGCACCCACGGATTACCCCTGCGCCGGGGCTTCGTGGCTCGCGCCTGCGTTCATCGCGGCGAGGGCGGTGTCCATCCAGCCGCCCTCCCAGTGGTGGCCGTCGAGGTCATCGAAGCTGCGGCAGCACGACGCGCACAACACTGTCACGACACGACCGGGGCTCATCGCGATGAATCGCGAGAGTCCTGCGCTCGCACAGTGCTACCGGTACGGCGGATGGGAGGGGGCACGCGGCGTCGACACGATGGGGCGGCGCGGAGCGCAGAGGAGCACCATCGGCGCGAGGAGGACCATCAGCAACCCGTCGATGCGGTCCACGATGACGCTCACGAAACACTGACTGAACACGTTGAAGATGCAGTCCCAGATGCCGGCCAGCGAGAGGCCGAGAGCGCCGAGGGAGACGAGGGCAGAGACGGCCTCAGGTCGAGCACCTCGTCGGATGGCACGGCGCGACGCGACGACGCCGGCGGCCAGCGACAGGATCGCGATCTGCACACTGGTGCGCGTCAACCACGGGTTGAAGACGAACTCCTGGCGAACCCACGAATCCTCGGGGAGTCGATGGGCCCAGAGCTCGTGGTCCGCGACCGCGACGACAACGTTGAACCTCATCTCGTGTTGCTGCGCAACGAAGAGGTTTCCACCGAGAACCAGTCCGAGTGTGCAGAGCGTGGTCAGCCACGTCAGCAGACGCGACGGTCGCGCCGAGGCGGACTCCAAGCGACCCAGGAGGTTCAAGAACCCAACCTGTCCGACCACGCGCATCGGCCTCAGGGCTTCTGCATCAGGGCGAGCATCGCGCGGAGGCGTTGCAGTTCCTCCTCCGCGGTGGCCCTCGCCTGCGCCTCACGCTCCGCGCGCGCCTCGGCCTGTTGCTTCGCCTCCTCGGCCTGCAGCTTCGCCTCCTCGGCCTGTTGCTTCGCCTGCTCTGCCAGGAGCTTCGCCTCCTCGGCCTCGGCACGCAGCATCTGCTCGTCGTTCAGGTGATCGCGGAGCTCCTCTGTGATCTCGTCGGCGTCGAGCAGCCGCGCGGTGCCGTGGTAGAGCCGCACGTTCTCGCCGTCGAGCATCAGGTCGAGTCCGAGCACCTCGGAGCGGTAGCGCCCGAACTGCGGCACGATGGGCGTGTACATCGCAATCGCCGGATCGTGGAGGCGCCATCCGTGCAGCCGTCGGGTGCGCAGGTCGAAGACGAAGTACTCGCGAATCCCGTGGGCGGCGTACTGCACCGGGTGGTGCACGAGGTCCTTGTCACGGTGGCCGAGCACCACGACCTCCAGGACCCACGACGGCGCGCGCCCCTCGCGGGTGACGATCCAGCTGTCGCGCGGGCCCGGCACGGCGTCTCGCACCACGAACACGTCGGGTGACACCCGCACCGCGCCCGGGAAGAACACCGCGATCTCGCCGCTCACGTAGACCGTCTGCCCCGTGGCGGCGAAGTATCCCTGGAGCGCGCTGCGCACCGAGGCGCAGACCTTCGCGTGTCGATCCCCGTCCATCGCACCGCTCTCCTCGGGCGGAACCCACGTCGGCAGCGCCTCGGCGGCCTTGCGCTGCTCGCTCGGCGTCATCGCGTCCCACTCGGACTGGGTGGGCGCGCGAGGACCCGGCGACCGGGGCGTCTCCAGCTCGATCCAGGTGGTGGTCATGGCAGCGATTCTACAACGCCGCCCCTGACCCGGCGCCCCTCAGGCCCGCGCGCGACGGATCTTCACCAGCACGCCCGGGGACTGCGCGGCGTCGGGGTCGGGCGCGTCGAGGGGCTCCTCCACCACGTCGAAGCGTCCGTTGTCGAAGGGCTCTCCCGGCGCGGGCTCCACCGGCACGAGGCGCTCGCGCAGACCTCGCGCGGCGAAGGCTCGCGCGCGGTAGTGACAGTACGGATTGTTCCCCGGCCGACCGAGGATCGCGTGCGCGGTGAAGGTGCATCCCCCGAGGCACGCCGACGCGAAGGGGCACGTGCGGCAGAAGCCCCAGAGGTCGTTCACCGTGCGCGTGCGGGTGTACTGCATCGGTCCGGGCGCGTCCCAGAGCGCACGCAGCGCGTGGGTGCGCGCGTTCCCCTGCACGTAGTGCGACGACTGCAGCGAGGGGCAGCCCTTCACGTCCCCGTGGCTCTCGACCCCGAGCACGAAGCGCCCGGCCTGACAGCCCTGCCAGCGGTCGGGCTCCTCGGGCCGCAGCGCGCGCAACAGACCCTCCTCGGGGCCGTAGTACCCGAGGTTGTTCCCGGGTGTGATCACCACGCCCTCGTCGAAACCCCGAGCCTTCAGGGCCGCGATGCGGGGCACCACGTCGAGCAGGTCCCAGGGCTGCAGGATCATCCCCGCGCGATCGGCCGCGCGCCCCAGCGGCGTGGTGAGCTGCACCTGCCACGCGCGCACGCCCTCGGCCTTGAGCACCTCGTAGAGCGCCTCAAGCTCGCCGCGGTTCAAGCGGTTCACGTTGGTGTTCGCCGCGAGGCCCTCGACGCCCGCCTCTCTCAGAGACCGCAAGCACGCGAGGGCCTGGTCGAAGCTCCCCCGCGAGGCGCGCATGAGGTCGTGGGTAGCCCGCAGCCCGTCGATGCTCACGCTCACTCGCGCGACCCCTGCGCCCACCATGTCGCGGGACATTTCCGGGGTCACCCCGCGGCCGCCCGTGGTGAGCGTGGGGCGCACACCCGCGTCGCGCAGGGCCCGCACGATGTCGAGAAAGCCCGGGTGCAGGTAGGCCTCGCCGCCGATGAGGACCACCTCGCGGGCGCCCATCGCGCCGAGCTCCCCCGCGAAGCGCACGGCCTCCTCCGTGGACCACTCGTCCCGCCGTGCATCGCCCGCCCGGGAGCCGCAGTGGGTGCAGGGCTGGTCGCAGCGCAGGGTTAGCTCCCACACGACGTAGACGGGTCGGTGCGAAGATTGCTGTACGTCGAGACGTCGCCCGGTGCTCACCGCGAAGATGGTACTCCGCGAGGAACTCGGGTGTGATGATTGAGACACGGTGTGCGAAGAAGTCACACCACGGAGCGGGCGCGATGAAGATGTGCGGGACGTGTGGGGGGTTCATGGTCGAGGGTGCGTGTCCGAACTGCGCGGCGGCGCAGCCGGGAGACGGCGCGCGGCGCTGGGTGCGGGTCGCCGTGTGCGTGGCGCTGGCCGCGGGCGGGTCGATGACCCTCGCGGCGTGTTACGGCGGGCCGTGTGACGGAAGGTCGTGCGGGTTTCCGCAGGACGTCCCCGAAGCCCCGAGCGACGCCCCGAGCGACGCCGCGCGCAGCGACGCACCCTCGCGGGACTGACCCTGCCGCGGGTGCACACACGAACGCTCCGCGCGGTGTGCGGGGGGGCGGTGGCAGGCTTCGTCGCGCTCACCCTCGCGGCCATGTCGCATTACCCCGGCGGCACCTGGTGGGACCGTCGCACCCGAGGATACTCCCTCTGGCAGAACTTTCTCTGCGACCTCTTTCACCACCGCGCGCTCAACGGGCGCGACAACGCCGTCAGCGCGGCCCTGGCCACCGCGGGCGCCCTCTCGATGCTCGTCGCCATGTCCGCGTTCTTCGTGCTGGTCGCGCGCACCGCGCCGTCGTCGCGTGCTGCGTGGGTCGCGCGCACCGTGGGGGTCGCGAGCTGCGCGCTGGGCGTGGCCATTCCCCTCACCCCGTCGGACCAGCACCGCGCGGCGCACCTCGCGGTGATGCTCGGGATCTCCGTGCCCGCGTTGGTCTCGCTGGGCGCCGCCGCGGTGGTGACGGTGCGCGGGCGGTCGCGCGTGGCCGCGGGCTTCGCGATGCTCACCGCGGTGTGTGCAACGCTCGACGCGCTCGCCTACGCCATCGCCACGCAGACCCGTGCGCTGGACCTCGCGCTCGCGCCCGTGCAGCGACTCGCGATGCTCTCGATGCTGGGATGGATCACCGCGGTGTTGGGGTCGCGAGACCCTCGGGGGTGAACCCGCCCGGGTTCCGCGCGGCGGGATCATCTCGCGCGGTCTGTACGTCGCGCCCACTGAGGTAGCGTCGGTCGCATGGCCACCACCCCGCGCAGCCCCCGAACGGGCACCGGCAATTCCAACGTTCCGCCCGCGGTCCAGGCGATCTGGGCGACCGTCAAGGACCGCACCGCGCGCCAGCTCTTTCACCCCGACGAGGCCCTGCGCCTCGCGGCGGTCGCGGCGCTGGAGAAGAAGCACCCCGGGTACGACCTCCGCGCGCGTCTGCTGCTGCACGCCGCGTTGCAGGAGCGCTCGGCGAGCGTGCGGGCGGCGATGCTCGCGCTGGTCGCGGCGACCGCGTACTTCACCGCGTGGCGGGAGTACGCGCTGCTGCGCGAGCACCTCGACACCTTCGCCGACGACCCCACCCCCGCGACGCGCGTCGCGCTCGCGCATTGCCTCGAGCTGATGCCGATCCCCTTGCGGCCCAAGGACCTCGGGTGGATCGCCGCGCTGCTGGAGACCCCCGAGGGCGACTGCGACGCGGTCTACGCCTCGGCCTGCGTGATGGTCGCGCGCGCGATTCGTCAGGGGGTCGCGACCGACGAGGCCGTCGCGCTCTACACC
>JBILLI010000598.1:0-4832 GCA_044376155.1 Polyangiales bacterium | reverse complement strand
CGCATCGCGCCGGTGCAGCCGTGCATCATCATCCCGCGGCTGCGGTTGAGGATCGCCCAGTTGTTCATCGCGGCTTCGCGCACGAGGGTCTCGACCTCGGCGTTGATCGCGCTCGGCCCGCCCGCGTCGGTCACGGTGGGCGTGTCAGTGGGGGTGGTGTTGCCCGTGTCCGTCACGGTGACGACATCGGTGCCCGCCCCGGCGTCTGCCGAGGGAGCCGGAGTGTTGGTCGAGCCGCACCCGACAAGGGCGCCGACGAGGGAGAGGATGGTGGCCGTGGGGACGAAGCGCATGCCGAGAATCCTGTACTCCATCACCCTCGCGTGGCTAGTCCCCTGACAGCGGAATTCTCCCCGCAATTGTTTCGCGCGCCTTGCGCGACGGGCGCGTCTATGGTCATCGAAATCCATGCGCAGTCGATTCCGTTCCACCTTTGCGACCGCGGCGGTCGTCGCGGCATCTACGTTGATCCCCGCCTCGGCGGTGGCGCAGCAGTACGTGAATCTCCCGGGCACGCAGCCGGGCGACCTCGACGACGCCACGCCGCTCGACGCGGCCGGTCCGTGCGGCACGAGCTGCCACTTCGGCCGTGACGCCAACCTGATGAACACCACGTTCCCCTACGATGGTTGGCTCGGCTCGATGATGGGCAACGCGATGCGCGACCCGCTGTTTCGCGCCGCGCTCACCATCGCCGAGCAGGACGCGCCGGGCGTCGGCGACTACTGCCTTCGCTGCCACACGCCGCCGGGCTTCGTGGGCGGCCGCACGCGCTCCACCCGGACCGCCGCGCGCGGCACCGAGCTGGAGGTCGGCGACCTCGACGGCGTGACCTGCGACGCGTGCCACCGCATGCTCGAGACGCCCAACCCTCGCAACGCGCAGTACGTGCTCTCGCCGAGCGACACGCGCTTCGGGCCCCACTCCGACATCGAGAGCATCCGCCACCCCGGCGCGGTCTCGACGTGGCTGCCCGACTCGCGGGCGTGCGGCACCTGCCACAGCATCACCAACCCCGCGCAGCCGCTGCTGCGCCTCGACGGGAGTGACACCGGGCAGCGCTTCCCCCTCGACACCACCTACGACGAGTGGGCCGCGTCTGACTTCGGCCGCGCGGGCTCCACCACGATCCAGACCTGTCAGGACTGCCACATGCCCCGCCGCGGCATGCCCGGCTTCGCGGCGTCGAACACCACCGCGCGCATGCGCGAGAACCCGCGCAGCCACGACCTCGCCGGGGCCAACGCGTGGATGCTCCGGGTGCTCGGGGCCATGCGCAACGACGAGTCCAACGAGTTCTACGACCCCGACCTCGCGCCCTTCTACGAGACCGGCGCGCGCCGCGCCGAGGCCATGCTCCGGAGCGCCGCGACCCTGGAGCTGCGCGATGTGCCGACCCGCGCGAACCCCGGCGCGCAGATCACCTTCTCGGCGCGCATCACGAACCTCGGCGGCCACCGCCTGCCCTCGGGCTACGCCGACGGCCGACGCATGTGGCTGGAGGTCACGCTCATCGACGGCAGCGGCCGCGAGACGGTGGTCTCGGGGGCCTACGACCGCACCGAGGCCCGGCTCACCGCCGACCCGCAGCTCAAGCTCTACGAGGCGCACCACGGCCGCAACGGCATGCACGGCGAGCACATCGCGCTGCACAACCAGGTGATCAAAGACACGCGCATCCCGCCGCGGGGCTACCGCCCGGCGCCGGGTCACGAGCCCGTGGGCGCGGACTACAGCGGTGGCGAGGGCGGCTCTCTGCGGCACTGGGACGACGCGCGCTACACCCTCACGCTCCCGCCGGGCGCGCAGGGCGCGTTCACCGTGCGCGTGCGGGCGCAGTTCCAGGTCACCACGCGGGAGTACGTGGAGTTCCTCGAGCGCGAGAACCGCACCGACGACACGGGCGACGAGCTGCTGCGGCTCTACAACGCGTCGGGCCGCGCCGCGCCCTACACCATGGTCGAGGCCAGCAGCCGCCTCGCAGTGGGCAACGTCACCCTGCTCCCCGACGGCGGGGTCGCCACCGACACGGGGAGCACCACCCCGCAGCCCGGGTGCAACTGCGCCACGCAGTCGCCCGCGCGCCCCACGGGCGCCACCCTCGCGGTCCTCGCGGGGATGCTCCTCGCCGCCCGTCCCCGCCGCCGCCGTCGGTGATACACCGCGGGAGATGGACCTCCCGCGACTCGGCGACCGCTCCCTCTTCCCCGACCTCGGCGCCCGCGCGTACCTCGCCCACGCCGCCCTCTCCCCCGCCTCACTGCCCGTGCGCCGCGCCCTCATCGCCGCGGTGACCGACACCGCCCGCCGCGGCGCGGGGTACTTCCCCGACAGCCTCGCGCAGCGAGATCGCCTGCGCCGCAAGCTCTCGCAGCTCATGAACGCCGACGAGGGCGAGCTCGCGCTGACCATGAACACCTCGCAGGGGGTGACCGACGTCGCGCTGTGCCTCCCGTGGCGCGCGGGCGATCGGGTGGTGTGCCTCACCGGAGAGTTCCCCGCGAACGTCACCCCGTGGCAGCGCGCGGCGGCGCTCTTCGGCCTCGAGCTCACCTTCGTCGACGCCGACCGCTTTCGCACCGACCCCACCCGCGCGTGGGAGGACCTCGCCCGCGCGACCGAACGTGGTGTGCGGCTCCTCGCGGTGAGCGCGGTGCAATTCCAGACCGGCTTTCGCATGCCGCTCGGCGCGCTCTCCGCGCACGTTCACGCGCGCGGCGGCGAGCTCTTCGTCGACGCCATTCAGGCCCTCGGCGCGACCCCCGTGGACGTGCGCGCCGACGGCATCGACTACCTCGCCTCGGGCTCGCACAAGTTCCTCATGGGCGTCGAGGGCGTGGGGGTGGTGTACGCACAACGGGAGCGCGCGCGGACGCTCCGTCCGCACATCGCGGGCTGGCTCGGGCACTCTGACAGCTTCGACTTTCTCTCCCGCGGCGCGGGACTGCTGCGCTACGACAAGCCCCTGCGCGACGACGCGCTGATGCTGGAGCAGGGCACCTTCAACGCCGTGGGCTGCGCGGCGCTCGAGGCCGCCGTCGACCTGCTGCTCGCGCTCGGCGTCGAGGCCATTCACACCCATGTGAATGGGTTGCTCGACCCGCTGGAGGCGGGGCTCACCGCGCGGGGCTTTGTCTCCGCTCGCGCTGCGGCGCAAGGGGATCAGTCGTGCATCCTCAGCGCGCGTCCGCCCCGGGGGGAGGTGCTCGCGTGGGCGAAGGCGCTCGCGGAGCGGGGCGTGGTGGTGAGCACGCCCGACGGACACCTGCGCTTCGCGCCGCACTGGCCCAACCACCCCGCGGAGGTCTCCGTGGTGCTCGACGCGCTCGACGACGTCGCGCGCACCCTCGCGGGCTGAGGCGTCAGCCCTCTTCGCCCTCGCGCATCCCGTTGCGGCGCAGCGCGCGGAACACCGTGCCGCGGTCGACCCCGGCCCGCCGCGCGGCCTCGGCGACGTTGCCCCCCGCCTCGGCGAGCACCTTGGTGAGGTAGCGCCGCTCGAAGCGCTCGATGAGCTCGGTCTTCGCCGCGCGCAGGGGCAGCGCGTCGAGGCCCGCGGTGAGCTCGTCGACCCCCGCGGAGGCCACGGGCGCCGCGTCGCCGCGGTCGAAGGGCATGGCCACCTGCAGCACCACGTACTGCTCCAGGTAGTTGCGCAGCTCGCGCACGTTGCCCGGCCAGTCGTGGGAGCGCAGCGTCGCGAGGAGCGCGGCGTCGGCCTGCACCTGCGTCGCCACCCGGCGCTCGCGGCGGATCTTCTCGATCAGCGGGGGGACGATGAGCGGGAGGTCGTCGAGGCGCTCGCGCAGCGGCGGGAGGTTCACCGTGATCACCGCGAGGCGGTAGTAGAGGTCCGCGCGAAAGCGCCCGGCGTTGACCTCGCGGCGCAGGTCGCGGTTCGTCGCCGCGACCACGCGCACGTCGACCTTCTTGCTCTTGCGTCCGCCGACGCGCCGCACCTCGCCCTCGCCCAGCGCGCGCAACAGCTTGGGCTGCAGCTCCAGCGGGAGCTCGCCGAGCTCGTCGAGAAAGAGCGTTCCCCCGTCGGCCCGCTCGAAGGCGCCCTCGCGCTCGCCCACCGCACCGGTGAACGCGCCCTTCTCATGCCCGAAGAGCTCGCTCTCGATGAGCGTCGGGGGAAGGCCCCCGCAGTCGACCACCTCCAGCGCGCGCGACGCGCGGGGCGAGGCCGCGTGCAGCGCGCGGGCGGCGAGCTCCTTGCCCGTGCCGCTCTCGCCCAGCACCAGCACCGGCACCGTGGTGGGCGCGGCCTTCTCAAGCATCGCGTACACCCGACGCATCGCCGACGAAGCCCCCAGCATCGCCCCGAAGGAGCGCTGCGCCGAGATCGGCACCTGCCCGCTGCCGCCGTCGTACACCAGCCGCAGCGCGCTGCGCCCCACGCGGAACTCCGTGGTCGAGAGCACCCGGCCCTCGCGCACCAGCGCCGCGCCGTGCACCGTGCCGTTGGTGCTCCCGAGGTCGCGAAAGACCACCCCCTCGGCGGTGGCCTCGAACTCCACGTGGTAGCGCGACACCGTGGGGTCGCTGAGCCGCAGCGTGGCGTCGTCGGCCGTGCCCACGGTGAGCTTGCCCTCCAGCGCCGCGGCCGTGGCCCCGAGGTCGGCGCCGGCGATCACGTCGACGCGAAAGCTCCCCACCGTGAGCAGGTCACTCTTGAGCCGCACGGTGGCATTCAGGTCGTGTTCCACGGCGCGCATCGTACCCCGGCCCGCGGCCGCGCGCGTGGTAGCGTCGTCGCCCTCCGATGCGCCCCCTGCACCTCTGTCTCCCTGTCTTCGCCCTCGCCGCGTGCGGGGGTAGCACCGCCC
>JBILLI010000597.1:0-4836 GCA_044376155.1 Polyangiales bacterium | reverse complement strand
TCGCGGAAGATCACGTTGCGGTGCAGGTTGTTGCCGCCCGTGGTGCCGGTCCACTCGTAGGCCACGAAGCTCGTGAAGCGGCACGCGCTCGTGCGGTCGTACGCGCCCTCGGCGGCCCGCTGCACGCCCTGCCACACGGTCCCTGCGGCCTGGTTGCAGCGGCGGTCACCCGGGCCGCACACCAGGGCGCTGCGCGCGGGCATGGGCAAGGTGAGCTCGGCGCCGAAGAGTCCGAACGCGAGGGCGCCCGAGAGCAGCGGGTTCATCACCCCGAGCTCCTCGCGGTAGGCGCGGCAGGTCACGCTGTCGTAGCTCGCCGAGCCTGGCGTGGTGCACAGGTTCACCTCCCCGAGGAACTCCGAGTGGTCGGTGATCGCCGCGAAATCCAGCGGGCGCGCGAGCCGCACGGGCCGCGTGGGCTGCCCGTTGGGGCCGAGCGGACCGAGCACGATGGTCTCGCCCTGCGCGAAGCGGTACGCCGCCGCGGTGTCGTTGCGGTTCTCGAAGGTGTACGCGTCGAAGCTCAGCGACGTGTGCACGTGAAAGTCCCCGAAGTACGCGTTGCGCAGGGGGTTGCGCGCGGCGCAGGGCTGCCGCGTCTCGGAGTAGCTCACCTCCGCCCCAGGGATGGTCCCGCCGTCGGTGACCACGGGTGCGTCGGTGACCGCGGGCGCGTCGGTGATCACGAGTGCGTCGGTGACCGCGGGTGCGTCGGTGACCACGGGCACGTCGGCGCCCGCGTCGACCGCGGTCACGGCGTTGTTCTGCGAGCACGCCGCGAGGGCGGCGACGAGGGCGGAATGGAGCTTCTTCACACGATCCTCCCGAGGCGTTCGAGGGTCCAGAAGGCGCCCAGAGCGCCCATCGCGGTGCGCGTCACGAGGAGCCCGCCGCGGAGCGCGCGCGCCCCCGCCCGGGAGAGCAGCGACACGCCGAGCAGCGCCGCGAGCACGAAGGTGAGCTGCCCGAGCTCGACGCCCACGTTGAAGCCCGCGAGGGCCGCGGTGCGCTCGACGTCGGGCACACCGACCTCGGCGAGGGCGCCCGCGAACCCGAGCCCGTGCAGCAGCCCGAAGCCCAGCGCGATGGCCCAGGGGCGGCGCTCGGTGAGCGTGCGCGGGGCGTCTTCGGGGCGCGAGACCTCCCACGCGAGCAGCACGATGCTCAGCGCGATGACCGCCTCCACGGGGGCCGCGCGCAGGCGCAGCGCGCCGGTGGCCGCGAGGGCCAGGGTCACGCTGTGCCCGAGGGTGAAGCTGGTGATCGTGCCGAGGAGCCGGCGGGTGGGCGACGCCTCCCGCGCGCGGCGCGTGAGCAACAGCAGGCCGAGCACGAAGAGCAGGTGGTCCCAGCCCGTGAGGATGTGCTCGAAGCCCAGGGGCACGTAGCTCCGCAGGGCCGCCGCGGCGTCGTTGGGGCGCAGCGGCAGGGTGACCTCGGGCGCCTCGGCGCGCACCGCCAGGGTCACCGCCGCGCCCCGCCCCGCGGACCATCGCAGCAGCGCGTCGGTGTCGCCCGCGAGCCCGCGCACCGCCACGCGCGCCCCGGAGAGCCCCGAGGCGCAGCGAAAGGTCGCCTCGCGCACGCGGTCCTGCCCGTCGAGGGACTCGGTCCAGGGGCGTGAGAGGGCGCACGCGCCGGGGAGTTGCAGGTCGGGGGCCGCGCGCTGCGCGCTGGAGATCACCCGCGCGCGCACCGCGCCGTCGCGCTCGGCGAGGTCTACGCGCACGGGGCGAAACCCGTGGGCCGACGCCGACGCCGTCGCCAGCAGCGCGCACAGAAACACCGCGGACCTCATCGCGACGCCACCTCCGTCGCCGGGGCCACGGCGCGCACGTCGATGCGGTAGCGCCCGCGCAGGGCGTCGAGGGAGGCGCGGCGTTGCTGCTCCGCGCGACGCT
Organism: Polyangiales bacterium; assembly: GCA_044376155.1. Taxonomy (GTDB): domain Bacteria; phylum Myxococcota_A; class Polyangia; order Polyangiales; genus JAWKRB01. The sequence continues at coordinate 2,935 of JBILLI010000597.1, read as the reverse complement.
CCAGCCACTGCGCGCGGAGGGCGCCGCGCACCTCGTCGAGGGGCGGCAGGCGCGCGGGCTGCCGGGCGTCGACGCGCGCGAGGTGCACCCCGTAGCGCGAGCGCAGAGGTCCCACCCAGACGCCCGCGGGCGCATCGCGGAGGCCGTCGACGAAGCCCTGCCCGAGCGACACGCCGAGCGACTGCGCGCGCTGCGCCGTCAGGGTGGACCCGAGCACGAAGGGGTCCCCCGCGGGGGCGCGCTGCGCGGCGAGGGCGAGGTCCTGCCGGGCGTCTGCGTCGGCGTGATCCCCGCGTCGGGCGGGGTCGTAGAACACCTGCGTGACGCTCATCGTGGGGGCCGACGACCACCGCGCGGGCTCGTCCCGCAGCATCGCGTGGAGCTCGTCATCGGTGGGCTCCCGGGCGTCGCCTTCGGCGCGGAGCGCGAGGTCCATCTTCTGCACGAGCCGTCGCCGCACGATGGGGTCGCCGCGCTCCAGCCCCAGCGCCAGTGCCTCGCGGTAGAGCACCTCGTCGTCGACGTACCCCTGGAGCATCTCGCGCAGCTCACCCTCGGTGGGCGCGCGGCCGTTGCGGCGCTGCAGCTCCACACGCGCGCCGCGGACCAGCGACGCGTCCACGCGCACCGTGCGGTTGTCGGACGCGGGGCCGTTGCGCCAGCGGTCCGCGGCGAAGATCAGCGCGCCGAGCGCGACGAAGTGGACCAGGGGCTCTCGAACGAGGCGGCGCAGGGACATCCCGCGGGGAAGAGCACCGAGCGTGCCGTGCGCGCACACGCAGGTTCTGCCGCGCGCACAGTGTCGACGACAGTCCGCAGGTGTCGACGACGATCACGGAGGCGCGGGTGCTGCCGAGGGAGGGTCAGGCGAGGAGGCGTCGCGCGAAGCCCGCGCACCCCGCGAGGAGCACCGCCGCGGCGACCGCGAGGAGCGCATACACGACGTCCCGCGAGGCGATCCCGTGCGCGGGGATGTACTCGACGCCCAGGAGCGCGAGGACCAACATCGCGCCGCCCGCCGCGGCGAGCCAGCGCCAGCGCGAGAGCGCGCGCTCGCGCGTGTCGAGGTCGATGCCCGGCGGGCGCGGCCCGTCGGCGCGCACGAAGGCGATGTCGCCCGAGGCCTCTTCGATCGCGCGCGGCGTGGGCGTCGCGAGGGGCGCGGTGAGCCGCGCGCCGAGGGTCTTGAGCTCCACCTCGGTCGTCGCGTCGGGGAACCCGCGGAGCTCGGCGCAGGCGCGGAGCTTCCACGAGATCGCGGCGTGACCCGCCGTGGGGAGACCGTCGTGGGGGAGCTGCACCGGGCACTCCCACACCAGCACGGGGCCCTTCGCGCCGTCGGGGCGGGCCGTTCGGTACACCCCCTCGGCGCGCCCGTCGCTCGGAGACAGCGGCGCGAGGAGGCAGTCCTCCATCGCCGTGAAGGTCTGCTCCGAGAAGTGGTGCTGCACCGTGCGGCGCTTCTTTCCGCTGCCCCTGGTCCATTGCTCGGTGCCGCGGAGGGTGAGCGTGAGGCGCGCGAGGTTCACGGGGCGCTTGAGGTGCAGGCGCACCGTCGCCGTCACCCGCTCGCCGAGGACGAAGCGCCGCCGCGGGAGCTCGACCTCCAGCGCCTCGACCCGCGTCTGCAGCAGCCGACGCCGCCCGTAGAGGACGATCGCCACCGGCAGCAGCGGGAACAGCACCACCGCCGTCAGCACGAGGAGCGCGTTGAGCAGCGCGCTGAGCCACCGCGGCGCGATCGTCGAGGGGGGCGCCGGCGGCTCCGCCGCGACGCGCGCAAGGAGGCCCGGGTCCGGCGGGATCATCGCGGCGACGACGGTCAGCGGCGCCGTCACCTCGGGGTCCAGCGCGCGCGGGAGGCTCACCGTCGCGCGCACGTACCAGCCCCCGTGCACGTGCGCTCCGTCGAAGGTGAAGGGCTCGCTCAGGGGGTGCGTCAGCGCGAAGGGCAGCGACGCGCCCGCCCGCAGCGGACCGCGCGCGATCTCTTGCGTCGCGGCGTCACGGGGCGCGAGGTTGTCACCGTCGAGGCGCAGCGTGACCGCGACGCTCTCCGCCGTCGGCACGTCGGCCATCACATGGACGACCCCGTGAATCGTCTCGCCCGCGGTGATCGACGGCTGCGAGAGCTCGATGCGCAGCGGCGGGTTCATCAACCTTCGGGGACCTTATCTCGGCCCCATCGCGGCGAGCGGGATCGTGACGGCGCGCGTCTGGAGGTCAGGCCGCGTTCGGGTCGATGCCCAGCGCGCGGAGCTTCGCGGCGAGCGCGTCGGCGCGGGTGCGCTCGGCCTCGGCGCGGGTGCGCTCGGCCTCGGCGCGGGTGCGCTCGGCCTCAGCGCGCTCTTCGCCCGTCGGGATCACCGCGCCCCCGAGGTCGTGCCAGCGCAGCCATCGTTGCGTCGCGCGCTCGAAGGCCCCCTCCCAGGGCAGAAGCTCCAGCCCGAGCGGCGGCACCACCGCGCGCTCCGTCGGCGCGTAGACCATCCCCTGGAGCACGAACGCGTGCAGCTCCGCGCCCCCGAGGATCATCTCGGGATCCCACACGACGTAGGACGGGATGCGCATGCGCGCGTAGCGCCGGAGCTTCTCCGAGAGCTCGCCGCCCTCGCGGTTGGACACCACCTCGATGACGACATCCGGCACCTTGCCGTACTCCCACACGAAGTACGAGCGGTGCTCCTTGACCCAGATGTCGTCGGGCACGCTCACCTGCACGCTCACCAGCGCGTCGGGCACCAGCGGCGGCTCCTTCGTGGTCGCGAACAGGCCCACGTTCGCCATCGCGACGAAGGGCACCTCCGCGCCGGTCTCGTCGCGGGGCCCCTCCCAACCGGCGTAGAGCGCCGAGGTCAGCAGGCGCTGTTGCTTCTCGGCGTAGAGGTTGTCCACGGGGGTGTCGTCCTCGGTGACGAGTCCGCTCACGTCGGGG
>JBILLI010000079.1:0-16857 GCA_044376155.1 Polyangiales bacterium | reverse complement strand
CGCGGCCGCGTCGTCGCGCACCGACACCCCGTCGCGCACCGGGTCGCCGGGGTGCATCACCACCGGCGTCCCGGGTGACGGACCGCGCCGCAGCTCCACGTCGGCGCCCGCGCGCTCGCCCACCTCCACCGCCTCGAAGCGCGCGGTCCCTGCGCGCACCGCGTAGACCCCCCACCCCTCTCCCCGACGGAACACCGCGCTCGACGGCGCGTGCGTCGCGTCGGGGCGCTGCCAGACGGTGATCCGCGCCTCCACCCGGTAGCCGTCGCCCAGCGCCGACCACGCGCGCGGATCGGTGGGCGACACCAGCACGTTCACCCTGCGCTCCTCGACCCCGAGGGCGCTCGTGCGGGTGAACGCCGACGGCTCCACCCTGCGCACCGTGCCGCGCAGCGGGTGCTCGCCGCCCCAGCGCTCCAGGGTGACCTCGGCGCCCTCGCGCACGCGCACCGCGTCGCTCGTGAGCACCTCCACCACGGCCTCGAGCGCCGAGGGGTCGCCGATCTCCAGCAGCTCCTGCCCGGCGTTCACCGCGCCTTCGCTCTCGCGCCCCACGCGCAGGACCACGCCGCTCACGGGCGCGCAAACCTGCAATTCCTCTTGCGCCGCAGGGGGATTGATCCCGAGGGCGGCGCGCGCGAGCTCGACCTGGTGCACCGCCGACTCGGCGCCCGCGTGGGCGGTGGACTCGTCGGCGCGCAGCCCGCGGAGGTCGGCCTCGGCGCGGTCGAGCTCCGCGGCCGCCACGGCGCCCTGCTGCGCGAGCGCGCGGGTGCGGGCGAGGTGGCGCTCGGCGAACTCCCGCGCGAGGCGGGCGCGCTCGGCGGCGCTGCGGAGCTGACGCAGGGTGTCTTGCGCGGCGTCGACGCGGGCGCGGGCCTCGGCGCGCTCGCGCGGGTCCATCACCGCGGTGGGCAGCGCGAGGAGGCGGGCGATGAGGGCGCCGCGCGCGATGTGATCGCCGGGGCGCAGGGAGATGCGCGAGAGCGCGCCGCGCTGGGGGGCGTAGACCACGTAGCGATCGGCGACGCGCGCGAAGCCGGGCTCGTCGATGGTCACGCGCAGCGGTCCTCGGGTCACCGCGCCGAGCTCCACGGAGATGGGCTTGGGGCGCAGCGCGATCACCACACCCGCACCCACCGCGACGAGCACCACGGCCACCACGACGCGGCGCACCCAGGGGTTGTGCGTGCGGCGGGGGGCGCGGGGGGCGGCGGAGAGGTCCGTGGACATCGCGTGACAGCGTACACCCGAGGTGGTCACGCGCGCGCGGCACGCTGCGCGGCCGAGTCACCTCCGAGAACAGCCGTCCTCCAAGCCGAGCGCAGCTTCCGTGGCCCCCATCCCCGTCCCTTCCCCCGCCTCGGGGGAAGGGTGGAGAGCCGCGATCTCAGGAGTGGTCCAGGCGTCTCGAAACGCTTGGGAGAGAACGCGTTCTTCTTGCTTCGCACGCCCATCGCCCGCGTGGACCATCGCCTCGACAGCGGTTCTCCACCCTTCCCCCGAGGCGGGGGAAGGGACGGGGATGGGGGCCACGTGCCGCCCGACGAGCCTCCCCGCGCGCTCGGGATCACTCGCGGGTCTTGAGCACGCCCACGAGGTCGAGCCGTGCGACCCGGCGACGGACCATCCACCCGCTCACCCCCGCGGCCGCGAGGGTCACCGCGATGGCGAAGAGGTCGGTGCGGGCGGTGATGTCCACCGTGAGCCGGTACATCTCCGGGTCGGTGTTGGCCATCGCCGCCGCGGAGAACCACCGCCCGAGCAACAGACCCGGGGGAATGCCCAGGAACACCTGCACGAACATTTCCCCCAGCAACACCCCGCCCACCTCGGACTGCGTGAAGCCCAGCACCCGCAGGCTCGCGAGGTCCCTCGCGCGCACCTCCAGCGCGACGCGGGCGTTGTTGTAGACCACCCCCGCGGCGATGCTGCCCGCGAAGACCGCGAGCAGCACCATGGTCACCCCCAGCGAGCGCCCGCTCTGCGCGCGGAACTTCTCGATGGACGTCGCCCGGCTCGACACCGACGCCACGCCCCGGGCGCGCGCGAGACGTCGCACCACCTCCTCCTGCCGCGCGGGGTCCACGCGGAGCAGCGCGGTGTCGGCCTGCGGCGCGATGTGCAGCCAGCGGTGCACGTCGTCGTCGAGGGCGTGGGCCTGCAGCCCGAACATCTCATCGGCCACTCCCCCCACCACCACGGTGATGGGTCGCCGCGCGCCCTCCTGCGGCTCGAGCAGCACCCGATCACCCACGCGCACATCGAGCAGCGTGAGCAACGGCGCCGAGAGCACCACCGCGCCCGGGACCATCCCCACGCGACGCAGACCTCGGTCGAGCACGGGGCGCAGGGTGGGTCCGTCGGGGTGGGCCACGAGGGCGATGTCCCGCCAGCGCGCCCCGGCTCGCGCGCGCACGGCGACGGTGCGCTGCGTCTCGACCTCCAGCACCCCCGGGAGCGTGCGGAGAGAGAGCGCGTCGCGGCGGTCGACGGGGTGAAGCAGTCGCACGGCGAGGTCGTCGCGCATGCCTCGCCCGAAGATCGCGTCTTCGAGAAAGGGCATGGCATCGAGCATCCCGCGCCCCGCCACGAGGATCGCCACCGACATCGCGATGCCCAGCGACGAGAGCGCGAGTCGCAACGGACGTCGCAGCAGCTCCCGCAGCACCATGCGCGCCGCGGGGCCGAGCCAGCGCGACGCGACGAGGGCCTCGATCCACCCGTGCCCGTAGCGCGGCGGGGCCTCGGGTTGCATCGCCTGCGCGGGCGGCAGCGCGACCACCGCGCGGGTCGCGCCCAACGCGCCCACCACCCCCGCGGTGAGCGCGAAGAGGCCCGCGCGGGAGAGCAGCGCGAGGTCCATGGGCGCGCGCAGGTCGGGGATGCGAAAGAACTCGGCGTAGAGCCCGATGAACGCCGTCGCGATGGCGCCGCCGAGGGCCGCGCCCGCGAGCACCCCGAGGCCCGCCACGACCACGGCCATTTCGACGTAGTGCAGCCCGATGCGGCGGTCGCCGTAGCCCAGGGCCTTGAGCGTCGCGACCTGTCCGCGCTGCAGGCGCACGAGACGCCCCAGCACCACGTTCACGAGAAAGCCCGCCACCCCGAGGAAGATCAGCGGCAGCGAGGTCCCACTCTGTTCGAGCTGCGCGATCTCCTGCGCGAGGGCGCGGCGCGAGGGGTGTCGGTGCGCGGGCTTCGCCCCCGTGCCGCCGTAGGGCCGCAGGACCTCGTCCACCGCGTCGACCACGCTGTCGACGTTGGCGCCGGGCAACACCCGCAGCGCGAGGTCGTTGAACGCGCCTTCCATCCGCACGAGGGGCGCGAGGGCCCCGCGGCGCAGCCAGAGCACCGCGTAGCGCTCGTTGCCCATGGCGCTCACGTCGAGGCTCCCGGGCACGACGTACTCGGGCGAGGTCGCCGTGCCCACCACCCGGAGCGAGCGCGCCGCGCCCCCCAACACCACCCGCCACGGCGCCCCCACCCGGAGGTGATGCGCCTGCGCGAAGGCCTCGCTGACCACACACTCGTCGGCGCGTCCGGGCTCGGGGAGACGTCCGCGGGTGAGGTGCAGGGCGTTCAACGGCGGGTCTTCCCCGTCGGGCAGGGAGTGCGCGGTGAGCACCGCGGGCTCGGGCATTCCGGGCATCTCCGCGACGCCGCGCTCGGTGACCCGTGGGACCACCAGGGCCACGCCGGGCAGCGCCTCGACGCGCGCGGCGACGGAGAGCGGCGCGCGGGCGAGGGAGACGAACACATCCGCGAGTCGCTGCTGCGCGAAGAAGCGCTCGGCGCCGCGCTGGAGCCCGAGGCGCGACGAGCCCATGCCCACGTACAGGCTCACCCCGAAGGCGATGACCACGGCCACGGTGAGCACCTGCGCGCGCAGGCGCCAGAGGTCTCGCAGCAGCTTGCGGTCGAGCGCGCTCACCATCGCAGGGAATCCGACGACGCGCGGGTGGCGTTCTCCGTGACGGAGGTGATGGCGCCGTCGGCGAGGGTGACCACGCGGTGGGCCATGGTGGCGATGGGCGCGTTGTGGGTGATCACCGCGGTGGTGGTGCCGAGCTCGCGGTTCACCCGGTCGAGCACGGCGAGCACGAGGCGCCCGGTGGCGGCGTCGAGGGCGCCCGTGGGCTCGTCGCAGAGCAGCACGTCGGGGCGCTTGGCGACGGCGCGCGCGATGGCCACGCGCTGCTGCTCACCGCCGGAGAGCTCGGAGGGGAAGTGGTCCGCACGGGGGCCGAGGCCGACGAGGGCGAGGGCGTCGTCGGGGTCCATGGGGTCGCGGGCGATCTCGGTGACGAGGGCGACGTTCTCGCGCGCCGTGAGGCTCGGGATGAGGTTGTAGAACTGAAACACGAAGCCCACGTGCGCGCGGCGGTACTGCGTGAGCGCGGCCTCGTCGGCGTCGGAGAGCTCGTCGCGGAGGTAACGAACCCGCCCCGCGGTGGGCGTGTCGAGCCCGCCGAGGATGTTCAACAGGGTCGATTTCCCCGAGCCCGACGCGCCCAGGAGCACCACGAATTCGCCCTGGTAGAGCGTGAGATCCACCCCGCGCAGGGCCTGCACCGCGGCGTCGCCCTCACCGAAGACGCGGGTGAGCCCTTCGGCCACGAGCACGGGGGATCGTTCGGGCGAGGTCATCGCGCGCCCAGGGTAACGGATCGCGCGCCGTGATTCAGGGGGCGCAGCCGGCGTCGGGCGGGGCTGCGACGACGGTGTCGGTGATCACCGCAGGGATCGCGGTGAAGCCGAGTCCGATGCCGATGCCGCCCTGCTCGCGGCCGTCAGAGCCAGCGCCCGTGCAGAGCGCACCGACGCCCCCCAGCGGCGTGGCGATGTCGGTGAGACCATCGAGGATCGGGGCCGCCGCCGCGAGATAGCGAGAGATCCAGGAGTAGGGGTTGGATCCGATCTCCGAGAGCATGTCGCGCTTGAGGAAGAAGCCGCCGAGGTTCCCGTCGGAGAGGGCGCCGTCGGCACCGAAGGACACGCGGAGCACGGGGTTGTAGAGACCGAAATTGAAGGTGCCCTCGGGCGTGGTGAAGGGGATCTCAAGCGAGGGCGCGGGGTCTTGCGTCGTTCGCGGGAACACCTGCAGCCGCCCGTCGACGATGGCGCCCGGGAACGCAAAGCGCACCGAAGAGACATCCCGTGCCGCGCACAGCGAACTCGCGGCGATGGCGTAGGGCTGCCCGGGGCTCGTGAGCGATGCGCAGCGCGAGGCGAGGGGCACGCCGCGAAAGATCCGCACGGTGACCTCGGGGTCGCAGAGCGTCGGGCCGGGCGGTCCGTTGACCTCGCTCACGCGCAGGAGCAGCGCGTAGTCGCCGAGGGCGATGCGCGCGTTGAGCGCCGCGACCGGGTCTACCCCCGCGATGAAGAATTGCCCCAAGGCGTCGATCACCGCAGGGAGCTGATTGTCGACGCCGCCGATGCATCCCACGGCGCCGGGCGCGCAAGGGCGGCCGTCGGCGGTGCCGTTCTGGTCGTGGTCGAGCACCGAGGTGAAGTCGCCGTGCGCGCAGTGGGGCGCGCCCTCCGGGGGGCGGGTCACGGGTGAGCGCTGGTGGTCGAGGTCGAAGCCAAAGACCGGGCGCGCGGTGGCAGAGGGTGTCTGGTTGCCGTCGACGGAGAAGCGGGTGACGGCGAAGTCGTAGCTGCGCGCGGGCCCGGTCGCGTTGCGCACACACGCGACGCTCGCGTCGGTCGTGACCGCGGCGTCACGCGCGGCGGGGCCGACGGCGCACGGCGGGGATGAGCCTGCATCGGCGGGCGCCCCCGACGAGCACGCCGCGAGGGGCGCGAGGAGCAGGGCCGCGACTTGCGGTGCGGAGGTGTGTCGCATGCGGTGCTCTCCCACGAGCGCGAGGATGAACCCGCCGCGCCGCGCCTGCCACTCCCCCACGTCCCGGTCGACCGCGTCCCGCGCGTTCTTTCCCGACATCGCGCCCGCGCGCCCTCTCCCATAGCGTGATCATCGCGTGGGATACCTCTCCAAGGACGCTTGTTTTCTCGTGGAAATCGCGGTTCGCGGCCCCCTTCCCCGGCCCTTCCCCCGCCTCGGGGGAAGGGTGGAGAACCGCTATCGCAGACATGGTCCAATCGTCTTCAAACGCTTGGGGTGCAATGCCTTTGGCCTTGCATCGCCCGTCTTCCACCCGCGAGGACCATTCCAGAGGCAGCGGTTCTCCACCCTTCCCCCGAGGCGGGGGAAGGGCCGGGGAAGGGGGCCGCGAGCCGCGATCTCCATAGGAGATCAAGCGCTCTTTGGAGATGTGCCCCGCGCGTTCTTTCCCGACATCGCGCCCGCGCGCCCCTCCCGGCCGCGTCCCGTGCGCGCTCTCCTCGAGTTGCGATCCGCGCTGCATCTCGGCCTGCGACGGAGCGGCGCGTGATCCCCGCAAGAAGGCCACGTGTGTCGCAACCGCGTGGGCCGCGCAGCGTGACGGCAGGGCGGACCGCACGGGCCGCGGCCGCGCGCATGGCCGGGGGACGCCGTGGAAGACCGCGATGAACGCGGCTGTGTGTGGTGGAGAGGCGACGTCGTGGCGGGATGCGGGCGAGAGGGAGGGGGCGCAGCCGGCGTCGGGCGGGGCGGCGACGACGGTGTCGGTGATCACCGCGGGGATCGCGGTGAAGCACCCGGCGCGGCCGCGGGCTGCGCTGGGGGGAGGAGTTCATCCTCGGGGGCCGAAGCCTGACGCGGTCGCGGCTTCACCCGCGCTGCGCGGCGTCGCCAAAGGCTGACGATCGCGAGCACGATCGCGAGCGGTCCGCGGTGCGTCAACGCGCGCGGGCTCGCGGCGCACCCCGCCGACGGTGATGGCCTCGACGCGTCAGCGAAGGCGCGCGCGTCGTGCGGGGTCGTGACGTCGGTGACCGTCGCGTCGGCGACCGTCGCGTCGACGGCGGCCGCGTCGAGCGCCGACGCGCCCGCATCGCGCGTGGGGCGCGGGCACCCGAGGAGCCGTTGCGTCGACGGCAGCAGCGCCGCGCAGGAGGCCGCGGGGTCCTCGCCCGTGGCGCAGCCGAGCCCCGGCGTGACGTCGCAGGGATCGAGCACGGGCCGAAATTCGTTGCCCTCGTCATCGGATCGCGCCAGCGCGGCGGAGGGGCTTCGCACGGCGTCGAGGCACGCGTAGAGCGCCCCGCGGGTCCACCGCAGGCACCGCACGGGCATCGGCGGGAGCGTCTCCCAGGTGTCTCCGCCATCGCGTGATCGCCGCAGCCCGTCGCGCTCGTCGAGGCCGCCGGCCCAGATGACCCCGCCGTCGTCGCGGAGCGCGAAGCCCAGCATCGGCGCTCGCGTGCGAAGGACCTCGCGCCAGCTCCGTCCGCCGTCATCGCTCCGGCGCAGCGCGGTCGCGCCGATGGCGCCGCCCGCCGCGTCGGGTCGCAGCACGACGCGCACGTACACGCGGTCGGCGCGGTCTGGCCCGATGCCCGCGACGAACGCCCCCTCGGCCTCGGCGGACCACGGCGGCGCGAGCTCCTCGAAGGTGTCTCCGCCGTCGTCGCTGCGCAGCACGCGCACGCCAGGCCGCCGCGATTCGCGGCCCGTCACGTAGACCCGCCGCGGGTCGCTGCGCGCCATCTCCACGGTGTCGACGAGGATGTCGGCGAGCGTCGCCGCGGTGCGGGTCCAGGTGTCTCCGCCGTCGTTCGAGCGCCACACGCGCGCCGTGACCGACTGCATGGACGACGTGAAGGGCGTGTTCTCGACGAGGATGAGCCGCCGTCCATCGGGCGACGCGTCGAGGTCGACGACGTTGGCGCCCTGCAGGGCCGGCACCCGGGTGATCGCGCAGCGGTCCGGCGCGATGCGGGTGAGGCCGTCGTAGATTCCGAGCCACACGCCGCCGCGGTCATCGACCACGAACGCGGGGTCGAACTCGCCGCCGTAGCCCAGCGCATCCTCGCAGGCCCACTTCGGCGTCGGTTGAGGACCGAGCAGCGCGAAGCCCCACGTGGCGCGCAGCACGAGCGACCCGTCGCGCGGAGAGGGCCAGAGGTGCTGTGCGTTGGGGAACCGCCCGTTGGCCCGCGCCGTCGTCGCGCACAGCAACGCGGCGCAGGCCACAAGGCGGCGGAGCGCGCGCGCGTTCATCGACGGATTCGTCGCACCCGGACGCCGTGCGGATCGGCGCGCTCCGCGTCGCCCGCGCGATTGCTCACGCGCGCGACGGCGCGGAGGGTGCCCCCGCGCCCCCCGTCGGTCACGTCGATCACGGCGAGGCCCGGCGTCGCGCCGACCGCGTTGTTCACCGACGGCGCGTTCGCCGTGAGCGGCGTAGGCCCGCGGAGCGCCGCGTAGACACGCGTGCCGTCGGGCGAAATGTCGAGGAGGTCGGGCGCGGGGTCCGACGAGACCGACCCCGCGAGGCTGATCTCGCCGACGCGGGCCTGCATCCCGGTGTCGACCACGTCGAAGAGGTTTCGCGCGCGGTCGGCGGTCCAGAGGTAGCGGCCGCCGGCGTGCAGCACGGCGCCGTGGCTGTCGCCGACGGCGCCGAAGTCGAACACGGTGCGCGGCGCGGGGGTGTTCGCGGTGGTGGGCGCGGTCGCGAAGGCGTCGAGGTCGAAGACGTAGAGCGTCGATCGCAGCGGCGTGGCCGCGGTGCCGCCGCCGGAGTTGATGTACATGCGCCGCCCCTGCTGCACGCCGCCGCAGCCGTTGGGCGCGACGGTGGCGCGGTCATACTCCGCGACGATGCGCATGGGCGTGGCGGCGTGATCGACGACGAAGAGGCCGCCGCCGCGGAGGGTCACGAAGGTGAGCCGCGAGTCGTCGTCGACCACCGGGCAGATGGGGGCGTTGTCGGGCCGGAGGTTCATGGCCTCGCACGCGGCGCCGCGGGGCGTGGTGCAGGTGGCGAGGTTCAGCGTCGCCGCGTCGTCGAGGGTGAAGCTGCCGGTGGACCAGTTGGTGTTGATCCGTTGCAGGAGCTTGCCGTTCTGGTTCGCGACGATGACGTGGCGGCCGTCGGGCGAAGGGAACGCCGCGTGGGCCTGCACGCCGACATCGATGCACGCCACCGGCGCGCGCGTGGCCGTGTTGTAGAAGACCACGTGACCGGTGGCGACGAAGCTCAGCAAGGCGTAGCGCTCGTCGGGCGAGAACAGGAGCATGTGCGGACGGCGCGGCGCGGAGCGCGTCTGGTCGACGCAGAGCGTGCGCGTCGCGGCGCCGAGGTCGATGCGCTCGGGGGTCACCCCCGAGAGGTCGGTGCCGCCGAGCGCGCTCCCCGGGTAGATGTAGATCGTCCCGCCCGACTCTTCGACGGTGTCGGACTGATCCACCAACCACACCTCGTGCTCCGTCGACGCGCCTGCATCGGTCGCGCCTGCATCGGTCGCGCCTGCATCGGTCGCGCCTGCATCGGTCGCGCCTGCATCGGTCGCAGCGTCCACCGCGCCGCCGTCGGATGCCGCGGCGTCGGTCGCGGCGTCGACCGTCACGACGTCGATCACGTCGGCAGCAACGACATCGGCCGCGACGATGTCGGTCGCGGTGACGTCTGCGGTGCTCGCATCGCGCGGCGCGGCGTCGGCGCCGCCGCCGTCACCGGCTCCCGCGTCGGCGCTCACGTCGGTGACGCTCGCGTCGGTCGCCGGCGTGTTGGACTCACACCCCTCGACCATGAACCCCAGCAGACTCAACCCCACCGCGATCGACCTGACTCCGCGCACGTGACGCCTCCTGAATCCCGTTGCCGAGGGCGCGGTGCTGCGGCCTCTCGAACGTTGGAAACACGTCCATTATAGTGAATCTTGTGCGCGCGTCAATTCGTCCCAGGCGCACCCCAGGGTACGCGGTGACGCTCCCTCATCGCGACACGCCCCCCGGTGCCCCCCGACGGCGCGGGTAGACGCGCCCCGGGCGTCCGCAGGATCATCCGCGGCATGAAGATGGACACCCGTCGTGCGCTGCTGCTCTCGACGCTCCTCGGCGCGTTCGGCTGCGCGAGCGGGGACTGCGCCGAAGGATCGTCCGACTGCAACGTCATCAAGCTCGACGCGGGCGTCTCCCCCGCCGAGGACCGCCCCGCCGAGGACCGCCCCGCCGAGGACCGCCCCGCCGACGCGGCCGACGCGGCCGACGCGTCGACCTTCTCGTGCGCCGCCGCAGGCGCGGGCTCGCGCTGCGCGGAGGGGCTGCGCTGCAACGCCGCGGGCGCGTGCCGCTGCGGAGACGGACGCCTCGACGACGGCGAGCAGTGCGACGACGGGCGCAACGTCGCGGGCTCGGGCTGCGAGCCCGACTGCCGCTACACCTGCAGCGACGCGCGCCCCTGCGCGGGCGAGGGGGACCTCTGCCGCGCGCCCGACCGCTGCGACCCCGTGAGCCACCGCTGCGTGCGCGGGTTCGCGCGCCCCGGCGGCACGCCCTGCGGCGACGGGCGCGTGTGCGACAACGACGGCGCGTGCTTCGCCTGCCCCGACGAGGGGCGCCCCTGCGAGTCACCGCAGCCGTGCAGCCTGGCGGCGTTCACCTGCTCCAGCGGACGTCGGGCGTGCACCTTCACGCGCCTCGCGCCGCCTGGCACGGCCTGCGGCACCAACGGGGTGTGCGGCGGCAACGGGCAGTGCGCGCAGTGCCTGGAGAACGCCACCTGCGTCTCGCTTACGCCGTGCAGGGTCGCGGCGACGCGCTGCGCGACGGGCGTCCCGGTGTGCACCGACGTCGGCAACGCGCCCGCGGGCACGCCCTGCGGGGAGGGCCGCGCGTGCGACGACGCCGGCACCTGCCGCGCCTGCGCCGAGGGGGCGGCGTGCAGCACGGGCAACCCCTGCGTCTCGGGGGTCACCCGCTGCGCGTCGGGCGCGTCGATGTGCGTGACCGGGGCCAACGTGCCCGCGGGCACGGCGTGTCCGAGCGGGGTCTGCAACGGCGCGGGGACCTGCGTGCCCTGCGCCCCGGGCGCCGCGTGCACCCCGACGAACCCCTGCCAGGTCGGGGCGACGGCGTGCGACAGCGGCGGGCCCGTGTGCGCGGCGCGGGGCAACGCGGCCGCGGGGGCGACGTGCCCGGGCGGCGTCTGCGACGGGGCGGGCACCTGCGTGCGCTGCGGCGACGGCTTCATCGACCGCGCGGTGGGCGAGGTCTGCGACGACGGCAACGTCACGGGGGGCGACGGCTGCTCGTTCGACTGCCGCAGCGTCGAGTGCACGCTCGGCACGCGCCGCTGGGAAGACCCCGTGTCCCACGCGTGCTACTGGCGCGAGCCCGACGTGACCCGCCGCGAGACCGCCGTGGCCCGCTGCCAGAGCCTGCGCGGCGCGATGGCGATGTTCGAGACCGAGCAGGAACTCAACGCCGTCTACCCCTCGATGGGCCTCGGCGGCTCGAACCGCGTGTGGATCGGGCTCCAGGGCCGTGCCATTCGCGGCCCGTGGTTCTGGGACAACGGGGTCGGCCTCACCTACACAGGCTTTCGCAGCGGCGAGCCGAGCGGCGACGGCACCTGTGTGGAGTGGGGGCCGGGCAACAACTTCAACGACGTCGGGTGCAGCAACTCGCGCGACTTCGTGTGCGAGCGGGCCGCGCCGGGTCGCGCCCGCTGAGCACGACGACGCGTCGGGAGGGGTCGAGGCTGAACGGAGGCGCGTGGTCCCCGCAAGAAGGCCACGTGTGTCGCAACCGCTCGGGACGCAATGGTTTTGACGACAGCACGGGCCGCGCGCCGTCAGGTGACCGGGGCGGGCTTCTTCTTCGCGGGCTTCTTCGCCGGCGCGGTGCTCACGAAGAGCGCCGAGAAGAGGCCCGTCGCGCCGTCGTCCTCCGCCGCGCGCGCGCCGCGCTTGAGCGCCGCGAAGGCGGTCTCCCAGGGCTGCACCAGCGCGTCGCGGCGGGTGCGCGCGCGGTCGACCTTCGCCTGCGCCGGCGCCACCGCCGTGAGGACCGACCGCACCGCCGTCGCGGCCTTCTCCGCCGCGCCGAGGGTGGTGAGGGTCCTCGGCGAGAGGTCCTTGCGCTTGCGGGCGCGGGCGATCAGCGCGAGGAACGCCGCCGCCTCCGCGCCGTAGCCCAGGTCCTTGAGCTTCGTCGCCGTCAGCGGCGAGAGCGGCGCGAAGGGGTTCCTCCGCGGCAGGCCGTCGCCGACGAGCGCCGACGCCACACGGTCGACGAGCTGATCCTGGTCGAGGTCCCGCTCGGCGACGGCCACGCGCCGCGCGCTCAGCGTCGCCTCGGCGTCGTCGAGCGCCGCCTGCGCCTTCGTCAGCGCCCGGTGCGCGGCCGCGAAGCCCGCGAGCCGCGCCTTCACCTTCACGGTGTCGCGCGTCGCGGCGGCCTCCAGCAGCGAGTCTCCGGCCGCGATGCGCCCCTGATGTGTCCTTCCTTCCAGCACGCTCATGCGATGGGCCCTCTCCTCGCGGTGATCGCACCGCAACAGCAGCGGGATCGTCAAGCGTTCCGTCGAACCGGTCGGCGGGCGCAGCGGGCGCGGCGGGCGATCGCTTCAACCGGTCGGCGCGCGCGACGGGCGCGGGGGGCGATCTCTTCAACCGGTCGGCGCGCGCGACGGGCGCGGGGGGCAACGCGTCGGGACGCACGGGCCCCACGCGGGCTACGGTGGGTCACCGTGATCATCCAGACGTTCCCCGTGATGCCGCGGTCCGACGCGCGCGACCCCCGGCTCCGTACGCTGCTCGACGCGCTCGACGGCGGTGAGCTGAGCGCGACCGCAGACGACGCCGCCGCGGCGCTCGGCGCGATGCCCTCCGCGGAGGTCACCGCCGCGCTGCGCGCGCGGCTCCGCGACGCGACGGAGCCCGTGGGACCGACGGAGCTCACCGAGGCCATCCTCGCGACGCTCACGCCGGCAGAGACCGCACGCGAGCGGCAGGCCACGCACGACCTTTACGTCGCCCTCGGGGGGCGCCGGGCGCTCGTGCGACGCATCGCCGAGGCCCTCGCGGATCACCGCGCGGACGAGGCCTGGCGCGACCTCGCCGACGTCGCGGCGCGGCACCCGTCCGCGGTGGTCCGCGCGTCCGTGGCCGGCGCGATGATCGGGATCCGCCGCGAAGACGGGAGCGACGCGCGCACCCACGCGGCGCCCCTGGCGCTCCTCGAAGGGCTCGTCGACGCCGTCGACAACCGTGACAACGACACCTGGAGCATCGAGCTGCGGCGCTACGCCGCCGAGGCGGCGATGATCCGCGACGCGCGCACCGCGTACGACCGACTCGCGCAGCACCTCGCGCACCCCGCGGAGGACGATGGGCAGCGCGAGTACACCCTCCGTGGCATCGCCGCGGCGTGGTTCGTGCGCATGAAGCCCGAGGACGACCCCCGCTTCGCGAGAGCGCTCTGCGAGCTGCTCGACGCGGACGCGAGCGTGCCGATCTCCGTGCGCGGCGTGCTCGCGCGTGGCGCCGTGCCCGAGGCCGTCGACGGGGCCCTCGCCGCGCTGGCGCGCGTGACCGCGGGGCAGGGACACGCCAGCAGCTACCTCTTCGAGGCCCTCGCGACCTGCAGGGACCCGCGGATCGGCCCCGCGCTGCTCCGCGCCCTCGACGCGCCCGCCACCGCGCCACTGACCGCCTCGATCTTGTACGCGCTTCAGGCGCTGGACGACCCCGCCACGCTGCCCGGCGTCGAAGCGCGGATGAGCGATCTCCCGCCCGGCGACAAGCGCCTGAAGCTCTATCGCGCGGCGGTGAAGCATCTCGGGCGCAACGCGCCGAAGAAGGCAAAGGCGAAGCCGGCGAGCGCGCCGACGCCGGAGCCCCTCGCGCCGGGGCTGTCGGTGTGGTTCGCGCCGCCGCCGTTGTCCGAACCGCGCAGCGGCGACCCCTCCCTCGACGCGGCCCTCGCGGGGTTGCCCGCGACGGCGGAGGCCCTCGCAAAACACCGCGACGCGGAGACGACAGCGCGGGTGCGCGCGCGCCTCGCCGAGGCCGCCGAGGGGCTCTGTGACTTCTCCTGGAACGAGGACGTCGTCTCCGTCCTCGCGCCGGCGCTGAAGGGACGCGTGCGCAAGGCCTACAACGCCCTGTACAGCCCGGTGCAGGCGCGGGTGGAGCTCGTGGGCGCGCTCGCCGTCGACCTCGCGCGGCGCTGGGACACCGAGGGCGACCGCGCGCTGCTCGCGCTCCTCGCGCGGCATCGCTACCCCGAGCTCCGCGAGGCGCTCGCGCCGGCGGTGCTCGCGGCGGAGCCCTCGGCCGCGGTGGTCGGGGCCATCGCGGCGCGCATCGAAGACCCGACGCTCGGGATTCATCAACCGCGGCAGCTCGCGGCGGCGGCGGACGCGCTCTTCGTCCAGGGTGAACCCGTCGCGCTGGCGGTCGCCGAGCGGCACCTCGGGGCGCACGCGCGGGAGCCTGTGCGCATGGCCCTCGCCCACGCCGCGGCGACGCACCTCACCGCACAGAGCGACCGTCGCTGGCTGCGCCTCCTCGCCGACGACGCGCGGGGGTCGTTCATGCCCATCAGTCACTTCACGGCCCTCGCGCGGCTGGCGGACCCTGGCTCCGCCGACGCCATCGGCGCGGCGCTGGCGCCCTTGATGGAGCACGGCGTGGGGCTCGAGTACGCGGTGCGGGCCTTCGTCACCCTCGGCGACCCGCGGGGGGCGGAGCACGTCCTGCGGATCCTCGAGAACCCGAAGTTCTCGATCTGGTTCGCGGAGGGGGCCGACGCGCTGCGAAGGCTCGGCGGCCCGGCGCTGCGCGATCGGGTGCACGCCCTGCAGGCGCGCGTGCGCGAGGGGACGGACACCTGGCGCAGCCCCTCCGCCCTCGCCCCGCTCCTCGCCGACTGGGCGGCGCGCGCGCCGTGAGGGTCGCGCCACGCGTTGTTTGACGCGCGCAGCGACCCCGCGATCACCATTCGCCTCCCCGCGACCCGCGCGGCGCCCGGTGGTAGAAGCCCCGCGCGTGAGCACTGGGAACGCGGTCTACTTTCACGGCGAGCTTCCATCGGGCTTCGCGCCCGCGGTCGAAGGGCCGTGCGCCCTGCGCGCCGTGGGGCCGTGGTCCGCGCTCGCGCTGCCGGGCGTGGCAGACGGCGACCACGTCGCGCGGGCGCTCTCGTCGCAGGTCGAGGGCCCCGTGCTGTGGGTGCTCGTGCAGACCACCGCGAGCGTGGTGGTGGTGCACCACGCCGAGGGCGGCCGCACGCTGCGGCACATCGAGTGCGGCGACGGCGCGTGGCGTCGGGTGGAGGGGGATCCGCAGCCGTGGGAGGCGTGGCTCTTCTCCGAATCGCTGCTCGCCGATCACCTCGCGCGTGTCGATGAGGGCGAGGGCGAGGCGGTGCGCGCGGCCTTCGCGCGCGGCACCCTCGCGGCGGGGGACGTCTGGCCCAGGCCCAACGAGGTGGAGACGTGCTTGCGCGCCCTCGGGGTGGACGCTGCCGAGGCCCGCGCGGCGTGGTCCGCGCCGCCCCTTCGCGTCGTCGAGGGAACGCGCACCTCGGGGGTGACCCTCGCGCAGCGGGCGGCGCTCTTCGTGGGACTCGGGGCCCTGGGGCTGACCGTCACGACCGCGGGCGACGCGCGGGCGCTGCTTGGGGCGCTCGCGGGGGGGGCGCTGGTCGGGGCGCTGCTGCTCGGCGCGCTGCGGCGCCTGCTGGTCGGCCGCTGGCTCGTGTGAGCGTGATCGCCCGCGGCTCGCGCCGCCGGGTCGGGTCCCCGGGGCCCGACCGCGCGCGGTCACCGCGTGAGGATCGCCGCGACGAGGTCCAACACCCGCGGGTCCGTGATCATGAATCGGTGCATCGCGACGGGCACCGCGGTCACGCTGCGGGCGCCGGGTAGCACCGCCGTGCGCGCGGGGAGGACCATCACGTCCCAGGGCGTGTAGACGCAGTGCACCTCCACGTCCCCGAAGGGGTCTGCGTCAGCCGCGAGGTCGCGCAGCAGCGCGCTCTCCGGGCGCATGTCACGGGCCCCGGCGAGGGGCAGCGCGTGTGCCGTGAGCGTGCCGTGGTGCGGACCCGAGATGGACACGAAGCGCCGCACGAGGCGCTTCCCTCCGCCGCGCTGGATCCAGTGCCGCGCGACGAGGGCGCCCATGCTGAAGCCCACCACGTCGATCGCGCCGCCGTCCGCCGCGGTGATCGCCCGCGCGCGGAGGTCCACCTGCGCGGAGAGGGCCGCGATGGGCGCGCTGCCGTTGTTCGGCACGAGGTCCATCGCCTGCGCGGCGCAAACCCCGCGCGCCTCGAGGCCCGCGCGCAGGGGCTCCAGCCGCCGCGCGGAGTCCCAGATCCCGTGCACGAGCAGCGCGGTCACGGCACCCGCCCGAGGGAGCAGACCGCTCGACGCATGGATCTCATCGCCCGATGAATACCGCGACGCATCCGCGTTGTCGCGAAGCCGCGCGCCTCTCGCTTCGCGCGCGGACCCACGGCGCCTTACGCGAACGCGAGCGTCGACCGCCGGGCGCCGCGCCGCCGCGGGCTTCCGCCTCGACGCGTCGGCCGACTTCCTGCGCAACCCCGCAGATCCCCGCGACTGGCGCGCGTCCCCCGGCAGCGCCGGAGAGCGCCGCGGCACCAGCGACCGCTTCGTGAAGCCGTAGCGCCGCGCGCTCGGACGATCGCGGGGCTGTGTTCAGCGCACATCTCTGAAATGCGATTGATTCCGTGGCGAACGCGCGGCTCGCGGCCCCCTTCCCCACGCCCTTCCCCCGCTTCGGGGGAAGGGTGGAGAACCGCTGTCTCAGGAATGGTCCAGTCGTCTCTGAACGCTTGGGGTGCAAGGTTTCTCGCGGCGCACCGCCCGTCTTCCATTCGCGTGGACCATCGCTCCGCCAGGGGTTCACCACCCTTCCCCCGAAGCGGGGGAAGGGCGTAGGGAAGGGGGCCACGAACCGCGCGTTCGCCAGGGAATCAAG
>JBILLI010000596.1:0-4847 GCA_044376155.1 Polyangiales bacterium | reverse complement strand
CCCCGCGGGCCGTGGTGACCTGCCACAACCCCGTGCGCGCGGACGACAGCACCGCGTGCCGCGAGGTGGGTTACAGCACGCGCTACGGCGACCTGCGCTACGTGCACGTGAGCTACTGGGGCGGCTTCACCCGCGCGCCCTTCGGCGGCATCGCGCACTGGTCCTACGACCCGCTCACGGGTGAGGTCATCGGCAACGGCGCGCTCACCATGGGCCGCTCGGTGGAGCACGCCGCGGCGCAGCAGCGCGACTTCATTCGCCTGGTGCTGAACAGCATCGACCCGAACCTCGACCCGCTCGACGTCAACGCCTTCATCGGCGGTGGCCCCACGGCGTCGCTCACCGCCGCGCTGCGCAACCCGCAGGCGCTGCGCAACCTCGGCTCGGGCACGGCCGGGGAGATGACCCCCGACCAGCTCCGCGAGCGGCTCGCGAGCCACGACCACGAGCGCGTGGCGCAGAACATCCCGTTCAACGTCCAGGACATGGGCCAGAACCATGGCCAGATCGCGCAGGCGATGCAGGCCGTGGAGCAGGACTCCGTGCCGGTGACGGGCCCCTCGGCGGCGGACCTGGCGTTCCGCAACCTCGCCTCGCGCCTCCACAACACGCCCTACGAGTCGCAGATGCTCGACCGCTCCTGGCTGCAGGCCGCGGGCGTGAACCCCGAGTCGGCGCTCACCCAGGCCGTGGTCGACCGCGTGTCGCCGCTGCGGAACTTTGATCCGCGCTTCACCGCGATGATCCGTGAGTCCATCGTCCGCCGCGGCGGGGAGCACGGCGTGTGCTTCCAGGACGCGGCCGCGGGTCCCATGGTGGGCTCGATGAACCTCCAGGGCGTGGCGCGTTACTACGCGCGCCGCTACCCCGCGGGGAGCATGACCCCCGAGGTCCGCGCCCGCCGCATCCTCGCCGACCTGCGCATCGAGGCCTACAAGGGCATTCAGCTCCACGAGGTGGGGCACGCCATCGGCCTCTACCACCAGTTCGCGTCGAGCTATGACTCGGTGAACTTCGCGCCCCAGTACTGGCAGCTCCGCACGCGCAGCGGCACCGCCGCGGGCTCGTGCCGCGACGCGATGAACAACTCGACGCGCAACCCCAACGAGAACCAGGACAACTGCATGGGTCCTCGTTGGATCGATCCGTACTCCAGCGACGAGATGGGCATGCGCCCGATCGAGGCGGAGCACCACCACGCGGGCATCGACTTCTTCGGCAACACCTCGACGATGGAGTACTCCTGGGAGCGCTTCGGCGAGACCCTCGGGCTCGGGACGTACGACTTCCAGGCCATGGGCCTGCTCTACGGCCGCGTCGTCGAGACGATGGACCGCAACCAGATGCCCGTCACGGAGCAGATGCGCTTCTCGCCGCGCCTCCGCGCGCAGAACACCGAGAAGGACTACATCGGCTGGTTCGACCCGCAGCTCATCCCCCCGGAGCAGCAGGAGCAGTACCGCGCGATGTTCGGCCTGCCGACCATGCAGGCGCACTACACCGAGCTCGGGCGTCAGCTCCAGACCTTCGACATGAACCGCTGCCGCCCCGCGACCGCCGCGGAGCTCGCGCGTTACCGCTACAAGCTCGTCGACGGCCTGATCTGCAGCCATGTGCCCCGCGACGTGGCCGCGTTCGACGACATGGAGACGAGCCCCTACCTCAACAACCCTGACGACGACGTCAACCCCGACCTCAACGCGCATTACTGGCGCGTGCGCGCCGGCACCCGCGACGGCGGGGCGGTCATCGGCAACAACGAGGGGCCCGTGCGCTGGCACTACCGCGTCGCGTGGGACCGCGCCGTTGGGTACCCGAACGTGTTCCCCGGCGATCAGGGCGCGGACATCTATGAGGTGACCCGCGGCTCGATGCTCAAGTACGACCTCATGTACCCCGCGCAGTACTTCCGTCGCGGGCGCCGTGAGTGGAACTCCTGGTCCATCGGCCCGGCGGTCTCGCAGGGGATGTTCCGGTTCGTGCGCGGCTACCACTGGAACGTGGCCCGCGACATCTCGTTCTTCCGCTCGGTGACGAACGACGCGACCTTCGCGCGCTACGCCGCCGACGACAACGTGCTCGCGGGCTCCATCGCGATTCAGCCCGTGATGTTCGACTACTTCTCGTCGGTGCTCCTGCGCCCCGAGCCCGGTGACTTCATCCTGTCGACGCGCACCAGCAACTCCGAGGCGGACCGCACCACGCCCGAGTCGCGCCGCGGCGGCGTCTCCATCTTCGACGCCACCGAGCGCGGCGGGTCCGGGCTCTTCCGCCTGGGCATCGTCGACGGTCGCTACATCGGCAACGAGGTCGACACCCGCGCGGGCGGTTCGTGGGACTACAACTCCTACGTCGTTCGTGAGGGCGCCGACGGCGAGAAGCCCTTCGCGGCGATCATGCTGACGGACACCCGTCCGACCTTCAGCAGCATCACGCGCAACCTCTACCTCGACGGCCGCGAGTTCCAGGTGAACTTCTTCACCGACATGCCGCAGGCCTTCGACCGCCTCCTCGGCGGCATCATGGCGGAGGACTGGCCGACCATCGCGATGCACGCGACGACCGCCCCGGACCCCGCCGGCGGGCTGCCCATCGGCACGCCGCGCCCGCTGTCCCTCTGGAGCGATCGCCCCACGCGCCCCGCGGGCTCCAGCGTGCTCTTCCCGAACGTGGGCTACCGCCTGCAGGTCCCCACCGCGATCTTCGCGATGCTGTTCTCCTCGCTCAACAGCGAGCTGACCACCATCAACAAGTTCCGCATCTGGACCGTCGGCGGCGGCGAGCAGGTGGATGTGCCCGAGAACGAGCAGATCCGCTTCATCAACCCCGAGACCGGCGTGACCTACGCCGCCCGTCGCTACGGCGTCGACGCGAACCTCTCGGGCCTCACCTCGGCGAACCCCATGAACCAGCGGCAGATCGACCGCGGCATCGCGTCGCGCATGATCGCCCACGCCAACGAGCTGCTCGCGGGCGCCTTCCGCGTGCAGAGCACGAACGCCGACGGCACCCACGTGATGGCCCGCGACTCCGCCGGCGCCCTCATCCCCGTGGACGCCAACCTCCAGGTGCGCGCCCGCGCGATCACGGCCTACCGCAACTACGTGGGCCTGGTCGACGCCGTGCGCAACATCTCGAACATCCTCGGCTACGGCCTGCTGCGCTGAGCGCGCGGGTCCCTCCCTCTCCCTTCCCCTCTCCCTTCCCCCCTCCCTGAGACCCCCCGCTCCCTCCCTCCCTCCGCGACGGCGCGGGGGGAGCGACGGGACACGTCCGCCGTCGGCGCGCTATGGTCCCCGCGCCATGACCGCGCTCGCGCCCAACAGCATTTTCGCCGGGCAATTCCGCATCGTCCACCTGCTCTCGCAGGGCGGCTTCGGGAGCGTCTATGTCGCCGAGCAGGCGCCCACCGGGCACCAGCGCGCCCTCAAGGTGATGCACGCCGAGCTCGCGCAAGACCCGCGCACCCGCGAGCGCTTCATTCAAGAGGCCCAGCTCAGCGCCCACATCGAGAGCGAGCACGTCGCGCAGGTGGTCGCCGCGGGCATCGACAGCGACTCGGGTGTGCCCTGGCTCGCGATGGAGCTCCTGCACGGGCGAGACCTCGCCACGCTCATCACCAGCCGCGGGCGGATCCCCGTGGGGGAGGTGTTCGAGATCCTTCGGCAGCTCGGTCACGCGCTCGCGGCCGCGCACCGCAAGGGCATCGTGCACCGCGACCTCAAGCCCGAGAACGTCTTCGTCGCCGACGCGCGACGCCTCGACGCGGCCTTCACCGTGAAGGTGCTCGACTTCGGCATCGCGCGCTGGCTCCGCGAGAACAGCTCCGCGGCCTCCAGCGCCGTGCTCGGCTCGCCCCTCTGGATGGCCCCGGAGCAGTTCGACACCAGCGGCCGGGTCTCGCCCGCGACCGACGTGTGGGCCCTGGGGCTCCTCGCGTTCATGATGCTCACCGGGCGGGTGTTCTGGCGCTCGGCCTCCAGCATGTCGCTGCCGGCGCTCGTGGGCGAGATCACCACCGCCGCGCCGGTGCGCGCGTCGCAGCGGGCCGCCGAGCTCGGGGCGCCCAACACCCTGCCGCCGAACTTCGACGACTGGTTCGCGCGGTGCACGCACCCCGATGTCTCCCAACGCTTTCGCGACGCCGCCGAGGCCACCGCGGCGGCCGCGATGGCCTTCGATGAGCGCCCCGTGCACCCCACCACGCCGCCCCCCACGGCGTTCCCGCTGCCCGGGGTCCCCACCGCGCCGCAGGGGTCCATGCCGCGCACGCAGGCGGTGGACATGTCCGCGCTGCCCTTCGCGCCGATGACTCCCACCGCGGGGAGCATGGCGTGGAACCCCGGCGGCGCGCCGCCCACGGGCGTGCCCGGCGCCTTCGTGCCGCCCACAGGCGGTGCGGGGGTGGCGCCCGGTCCCTTCCCGCCGCACGGGGGTGGCCCCGGCGCGCCCACGGGCGGACCGGTGTGGGGCCTCCCCCCTGCGCAGGGCGGGATGCGCTTCGCCCCGCCCCCGACGGCGCCGCGCAAGGGCGGCGGGGGCCTCGCCGTGGCGCTCGTGCTCGGCCTGCTCGTCGTGGGCGGCGGCGTGGCCGCGGCGGTGGTGATGACCCAGCGCTGCGGCGACGGGGAGCACCGCAGCGAAGGTCACTGCTGCCGCGAGGGCACAAGCTGGAGCGGCGCGCAGCGGTCGTGCGTCGCGCCGACCCCGCCTCCCACCCCGGTGCCCACCGCGCCCATCAACCCGGTGCCGATCCCGGTGCAGCCGACGCCCCCGATGCCACCGACGCCCACCATGCCCACCGTGCCCACCATGCCCACGGCCGATGTGCCCGCGCCCGTGATGCC
>JBILLI010000595.1:0-4849 GCA_044376155.1 Polyangiales bacterium | reverse complement strand
GGCGCGCAGGGCGGCCACGGCGAGCGCCCGCGCGGCCACGGTGACCCCGCGGTGGTCGAGGGAGAGCTCCGCGGGCTGCTCCCCCGTCGCGCGCAGCGAGACCGATCGTGCGCCCTCCAACGACACCGCCGCCCCGCGCAGGGTCAGGGGCCCCTCGCCCGCGTCGATGACCACGCCCCCCTCGCTGCGCAGCACGAGGCACCCGCGGGTCGCGTCGTACTCGCAGAGCACCTCGCCGTCGCGGCCCTCGATGCGCAGCCCCTGGGCGGTGCGCCGGGCCCGGGCGCCGTCGCGCGCGACCAGCGACTCGGCCGCGGGTGAGCTCTCCTGCGGCGCGCGGATCGCCCTGTCCCGCAACGACCTCTGCTTCACGAGAGCTTCTCCTTGTTGGCGTTGATGGTGGTCGCGTCCATGTCGATGGCGCTGCTGCCGGTCTTGATGGTCGACCCCCCGGTGTGGATCTTCGCCTGGCTGCTGGCGTCGATGTCGACCTTCGGGCTCTTCACGGTGAAGGACTTCGTCGCCTCGATCTCCATGTCCTCGCACTTCATCGTGAGCTTCTTGGCGGCGACGACCTTCACCTCGTTCTCGGTCATCACGATGCTGTTGCCCTGGAACTCGATGGTGATCTTCGAGGGCTCGATGAAGACCCGCTTCTTCGTGTCGATCTGGATCTGGATCTTGCCGTTCTTCTCGGCCTTGACCGTGACCTCCATGGTGGGCCGCTGCTTGGCAGGGTTCCACCCCTTGTTCATGAAGGTGTTGATCTTGCCGGCGAAGGTGACGATGTCGCCCTGCTGCGCGCCGATCTTGATCTCGCGGCCCATGACCGAGGTCTCGCGCATGCGGCTCATGACCTGCACGGGCCCCGCGGCGACGAGCTCGGCGCCGAGGCCGCCCTCCACGGTGACGCTCTGCAGCGAGAAGATCTCGCTCTTGAGCGCGCTCTGAAAGCCCACGGAGCCGCCGGAGATCACCGAGAAGCCCGAGAGCACCGAGGGGACCACGTAGGTGAACCCGCCCCCCGCGACGCCCGTGATGCCCTTCACGGAGCCCTGAAAGATCTCGTCGTCGGAGATCATCGCGAGGCCCGGGACGGAGTTCTTGGGCTTCTCTCCGATGGCGCTCGCGAAGCCCTTCACCGCGAGCAACGCGCCCACCGCGGCGCCGCCCGCCTCGAAGGCCGCGCCTGCGCGCTTCCACTTCTCACTCGTGTCGCGGCTGTCGTGGAACCCCTGCTCGGCCTTCGCGCGGCGCTGCTCGGCCTCGGCGTCGTCGCGAAACGCCTGCTCGATGTCGTGCTGACGCCGCGCGTGCTCGGCCTCCTGGTTGCGCCGACGAAGATCCTCGAGCCCCTCTTCGCTGTGGTAGTCGCCGATCTCAGCGTCGCCCGACCCCACCGAGGACTGGCCGGGGCCGGGCGCTCGCCGGGCGCGGTCCTTGTCGATGGCGTCGATGGTGTCGGTGGCGCCCTGGTTGCGTTGCCGGGTCTGCTCGCGCAGCGCGTTGTCGCGGGCCTTGGCCTCGGCGGCTTGCTGGGTCCTGGCCTCGGTGGCCTTGACCTCCTGCGCCTTGCGGTAGTCCCCGCCGGCGGCCGCGACCTCGGCGTCGTTGGGCACCTGCTGCGCGACCTCGATGCGCGACGGGAGCTTCTCGTGCGGCTGCAACTGCTCGCGCGCGGCGGCGACCTGCTCCTTCGTGACGGGCTCGGTCTTGAGCCGGGCGTTGAGGTCGGCGTCGCTCTCCCCCGCGTCGCGCACGCCCTGGCGCCCGCCCAGCCCGGCCTCGCCGCTGCCCCACTTCCCCCCCGTCTTGCCGAGCGCCCCCGCGAGGCTCCCGACGGGCTTCGCCACCTTGCTCGGATCACTGTAGGCATCCCCGAGCGTCGCGCCGCCCGCACCGCCCGCGCCGCCCGCACCGCCCCCGCCCGCGCCCCCGGCACCGCCCGCACTGCCCGCGGCAGGCGGGGCGTTCGTGACGGTCCCGCTGCCGTTGGCGTACTTCACCCACCCTGTCAGCCCGCCCGCGACGGCGGAGATGGCGTTGAGGGCCTGGGTCCATTTCGTCAGCCCTGCCCAGCTCGGCTCCCACGAGAACCCGAGCAGGCTCTTCACGCCCGTCACGGTGCCCGCGAAGGCCACGGTGAAGTTCTGCGCGTTGCGCAGGCTGTTGTAGACGTTGTTCCGCGCCTGGAGGTACTCCTGCGGCGCGTCGGGGAGGGGCACGTTCTCGCCGCCGTCGGGCACCGGGTCGAGGGAGAGCCCCGAGGCCGCGCCGATGGACGAGAGCACGAGACCGCCCACGGCGCCGAGGTTCATCCCGCCGAAGGCGACGGCGTTGTAGTCGTTCTGCGAGACGTGGTTCGTGACGCTGCCCGACTGCAGCACGAGCTGGTTGCCGGTCTTGAACATGCCGGTCTGCACCGCGCTGATCATCACGTCGTGCTGCGCCTGCAGGGTGACCCCGCGGTAGCCCACGCCGCCTGCGCCGGGCTTGCCGAGGTGCAGCAGCGCGCCCTGGTTGGCGACGTCGGGCACGAAGATCCGCATCCATTGCCCGCCGCCGCCGCTCGCGTTGCCCTGCGCCGCACCGTCGTCCACGACGTCGATGCCCGAGTCGATGGCGTCGAGGCGCTGCTCTCGCGCCACCTGCGCGGGGGAAGGCGCAGGAGGAGCGGGCGCTGGCGCAGGAGGGGCAGGCGCGGGCGCAGGTGGAGGAGCGGGCGCAGGAGGGGGAGGGGCGGGTGCGGGAACGGGTGCGGGCGCGGGCGGTGTGGGCGCGGGCGGTGTGGGCGCGGGCGCGGGTGCGGGGGGATCAGGTTGCTGGGTGGGGCCGGGCATCGCGCGCTCCTCTCACTGGTCGTCTTCGAACTCGATGCGAATGCCCGCGCGGGTGCGGATCGCGCTCTGCGTGGCGTTCTGTTGATTCACGGGAGAGGCGGTGGCGCCGTTGGGCACCGACGCGACGATGACGGGTCGGTCGGGGTCGCCGTCGACGTGCGAGAGCACCACCTCGGTGCCGATGTGCAGGGGGAAATGCATCCCGTACCCCGCGCCCGCGGCGGGCTGCGCCATGCGGATCCACCGCGACGACTTGCCCCCGGGCTCGCCGATGGCGTTGTCGAAGGGCAGGCGGACCTTGTAGCGCCCGAACTCGTCGAGGGGCGCGGCGGCGCCGTTGTCGAGGCCGTCGATGTGCGCGTGCACGAGCCCGGCGATGCGCGGCTTCGGCGTCACCCGCGGCGGGCGATACACCACCTCCAAGGGGATCGCCGTGAAGGTGTTCTCATACCCCGCGCTGGCCTCGCCGCCCTCGCCCTGCGTGGCCGCGTGCTCCACCTCGACGACGAGGTACTCGCGGTCCATCGCGCTCACGGGGTGGCCGTCGAGGGTGAAGCGCGCGCCCGCGCGGAGGCCGTACGCGCGGGACCGACCGCGGTAGATGTCCCTGGGCCACAGCGCTTCTTGCGCGCGGATGCGGGCGAGGCGGGTGGCGTCCTGGGGGTCCTTCACGTGCTCGTGGTAGTTCACGTGAAAGCCCACGCCGGCGCCGTCGACCGGGGCCTCACCCGCGACCGCGGTGAGGGGCGTGCGGTAGTTGTAGTCCTTGAGCTGCACCTTCGTGGGGACCACCCGTCGCACCCGTCCGAGCGCGGTGACCACCTGCGCGCCGCCGGCGCTGTCGCGGGGGTCGTAGGTGAGGGCCTCGAAGCCCTCGACGGGCTCGAAGGCGCCGTTGTGATCCGAGAAGATCACCTTGTCGCCGCCCTCGCCCTGCGCGACGCGCACGGTGACCCCCTCGTGCTCACACACCCGCCGGAGGAAGTTCGCGTCGGTCTCCTCGTACTGGACCTTGTACTCCCACGCGGGGTGGCGGTTCTGCAGGCGGATTTCGAAGTCGTCACCCTCGCGCAGCCCGAGGTCCTTCATCACGTCTCGGAGCACCCCGTCGAGCGCGAGGTCTTGATAGACCCACGTGCCGCGCACCTGCGTCGCGTCCCAGAGCTTTGAGACGAACACCGCGCGGTAGGTCACCGCGGTGCCGTGCCGCGCGCCCACCGGGAGCAGCTCGAGCTCGCGCACGAACCCGTGCAGCGGATGGGACTCCTCGGCCCCGAAGCTCACCCGCGCGGGCCGCGCGAGCAGGGCGTCGACGACCTCATCGTCGAGGGCATCCTCCTCCGCGGGGCGCAGCAGCAGCTCGAAGGCGTAGTCCCCCCCGAGCGCCTCGCGCCCCCGCAGGGACCGCACCACGAGCCCCCCCTCGGGGACCGCGTCGGAGTGAAAGCTCACGTGGGCGTCGTGCACGGTCTCGCTCATCGCCCCGCGAGGATAGACGAGCGCGCTTCCTCCGCCTCCAAGTTCTTGCTGATGGCATCCATCAAGGGGCGTGATGCCCGCGGCCCGGGCCGTGATATCGCCCGTGTCATGGCCCTCGTGTACCTCGCCGGCGACGCCCTTGAGACCCCCGACCGCGTGGCCCTCCACGCCCCGTGGGACCACACCCCTCTGGGCACCGTCGGTCAGGCCGACCTCGACCTCGCGCGCCGCGCGGTGACGCTCGCGCACGACGCCCTGCCCGTGACCGCCCGCCTCCCCGCGCACGTGCGGCGGGACCTCCTGCGGGCCATCTCCGAGGGCATCTCCGCCCGCGCCGACGCCCTCGCGCGGACCATCACCCTGGAGGCGGGCAAACCGATCTCCTTCTCTCGCAGCGAGGTAGAGCGCGCGGCGGTGACCTTCGCCCTCGGCGCCGAGGAGGCCACGCGCCTCGCCGACGGCGCGCAGGACCTCGACCACCTCGCGTCCAGCGCGGGCGCCTTCGCGGTGACCCGCCGCGTGCCCGCGGG
>JBILLI010000078.1:0-16931 GCA_044376155.1 Polyangiales bacterium | reverse complement strand
TCGAGGCCACGCTCCTCGCGCGGGCCCGCGCGGCGGCGTCGCTGGCGGCCCTGCCCTTGGCGCTCCGTCGGCTCGACGGTGACGTCGACGGGCGTTACGCCGTGTCGTTCACCGATGCGTTGAAAGCACTCCCCACGGCGACGCGCGCGCCCTGAGGCGGGCGCCGCCCGGTCAGTCGTTCCAGCGGTCGTAGGCCGAGGCGCTGCGGGTGGGGGCGACGCTCGGGGCGCTCACCCGGGGCGTCGCGGGCTCGCTGTCGCCCTGCGCGATGTTCTCGACGCGGTGGCGGCGGCGGCGATGACGACGCTGCGGCCGTGACGCGGTGGACTCGGGCTCGGGCTCCAGGATCACCAGGGTATCGCCCGCAGACTCCGTGGGCGGAGGGGCCGGAGCGATCAGGGGCGCGGCGACGGGCGTGGCGGCGGGCGGCGCGGGCGGCAGCACGCGGGGCGCGGAGAGGCCCGGCACGCGCGAGACCGCCGCGCGCGGCGCGGGCGCGGGATCGGCGGTGAGGCGCGAGAGGCCCAACAGCCCGAGGGTCACCGTCGCCGCTACCGCAGAGACCTGCGCCCAGGAGCGCCGCGGGGCCACGGGCGCCGTGGGGGGAAAGGTCGAGGTCGCCGGCGGGACCACGCCCGGCGCGGGGGTGGCCCGGCGGTTGTCGCGCACGGTCTCCAGCAGCGCGAGGAACTCCTGCGCGGTCTGGGGGCGCAGCGCAGGGTCCTTCGCGAGGCCTCGGGCGACGAGGGCGTCGAGGTCTTCGGGCACCTCGCGGGCCGGCGCGGCGTCGCGCAGGCGGGGCGGCACCGTCTTGATGT
This sequence comes from Polyangiales bacterium, assembly GCA_044376155.1. Lineage (GTDB taxonomy): Bacteria > Myxococcota_A > Polyangia > Polyangiales > JAWKRB01. Next base: position 16,113 of record JBILLI010000078.1, on the reverse strand, counting down.
GGTGGGCCATCACCACCACGGCGTCGTCTTCGAGGAAGGGGGGATCGCCGCTGAGCATGTGGAACAGCAGCAGTCCTACGGCGTAGAGGTCGCTGCGCCCGTCGAGGGCCTTGCCCTGCGCCTGCTCGGGAGACATGTAGCGCGGCGTGCCGAAGACCGTGCCCTCAGCGGTCTTCAAGGGGTCGAGGCCGTGCGGGCGCTCGCCGTCGCGGATCTTCGCGATGCCAAAATCAACGACCTTCACCACCTCGGCCTCGTCGGGGCGCCCGTGCACCTGCGCGAGGAAGATGTTGTCGGGCTTGAGGTCGCGGTGGATGATCCCCTTCGCGTGGGCCTCGTCGAGGGAGCGCAGCACGCCCATGGTGACGCGAATGGACTCGTCGACGCCGAGGAAGCCCACGCGCTTCAGCCGGGTGGAGAGCATCTCGCCCTCGAGCAGCTCCATCGCGAGAAAGAGCTGACCGTCTTCGGTGCGGCCGGCGTCGAGCACCGTCACCGTGTTGGGGTGCTTCAGCTGCGAGAGCATCACCGCCTCGCGCTCGAAGCGGGTCATGCTCTCGGGGTCGCGGCCCACGTCCTTGCGCAGGACCTTGAAGGCCACCTCGCGGTTCAGCGGCGCCTGCTCCGCGCGGTACACGGTGCCCATGTTCCCCGCGCCGAGCTTCGAGAGCACGGTGTAGCGCCCGGCGAGCGTGCGACCCAGCAGCGCGTCGCCGCCGCCTCCCGCGAAGGCCGCGAGGGTGACCACACGACGGCCGTCGGTGGGGCACTGCCTCACACTGGCGTCGTAGCGGGCACGGCACTTGGGGCAGATTCGCATCGGGGCCTCGGACCTCCAGCGACCATCAGGGGTCGAGCGTCGCGCGACCCTTATGATGCTTGAGATGATATCATCGCACGTCCCTCGCGCGATGCAGACCTTCACGACAATCCCACGGCCTCAAATGTCATGGGTGCGTTGCAAGGTTGCACGGTGGGCCGCGTCGCTGGTGCTCTTCGCGCCTCCAATCGCGGCGGATCCGTGGAGCGACGCGCTGGGCCTCGCGCCCCGCCTCGCGGCGCTCCGCGCACCGTCTGCGCACGCGCGGGCAAGCGCGGCGTGGTGGATCCAGCAGCACCCCGACGCGCCGGCCCCCGCCGGGCAAGACGTGCGCGCCGAGCTCCGCGCGGTGATCGCGCACGAGCGAGACGACGCCGCCGCGGTGGCCGCGGTGGCCGCGTTGGCGCGGTTGACCCGTGGCACCCACGAGCGCGCGGTGCGCCTGGGCGAGGTGCTCACCCACGGGCTGGTGCCGCCCGTCGCCCAACGCGTGGCGCTGCGTGCGCTCTCCGCCGAGCTCACCGAGGATCAGCTCCCCGAGTTCCTCGCCCGCGTCGGCGCGGTGGGCTCGCTCGACGCGCCGTCGACCCGCCTCGCCGCGCAGGGGCTCGCGGCGCTCCCCACCCCGCTGCTGTCGGCCGCGCTGCAGCAGACCCGCGGGCAGCCCGCGCGCCGCGCGACGGTGGTGCTGGCCCTCGGGATGCGGGGCGACCCGCGCTGGGCCTTCGCCGTGCTCGAAGCGTTGGACGCCCCCCGCGGGGTGGCCCACGAGCGACTCAGCGCCGCCGCGGTGGAGGCCTCGGCCGCGCTGCGCCTCGTCGAGGCCTCGGCCCGTCTGGTGGCCCTCGCCGAGGACGACCGCGCGCCCGGGCTGCGCGCCCACGCGGTGCGGGCCCTCGGGGCGCTCGGCGGGAGCTTCGACCCCGCGGTGCTCGCCCGCGCGATGCGCGAGCCCCTCACCCGCGTCGCGGCGCTGGAGTCGGCCACGGCTCTCGGGGACCGCTCCCTGAGCGCGGCGTGTGGGGAGCTCCTCGACGCGCCCTTCGCCCGCGACCGCGCCGCGGCGGTGCGCTGCGTGGCCGCGCTGGACCCGACGTTTCGTGCGCGGCTCGCGCAGCTCGACGCCCGCGAGGATCATCCCGCGGTGCGCGACGCCCTGCGCGCGGCGCTCTCGCCTCCGCGTGCGGAGGCCGACCCGCGCAGCACCGAGGCGCTCGCAGAGGCGCTCTCTCACGCGTCCACGGGGGCGGTCGGGGTGCGCCTCGCGAACCTCCTGAGCGCGCGCGCGGGGGAGGGGGATGAGCTCGCCCGAGAGGTCCTCCTCGCGCTCGCGCGACGGGAGCAGGACCTCCCTTCGACCGCGGCCATCGCCGCCCTCTCCGGCGCGGTGCGGGCGGGGGCGGTGCCCGACGACGAGGTGCTCCTCCGCTGGCTCGCCGCCGACGACCCCGCCGCGCGGCAGTGCGCCCTGCACGCCGTGGGGGTCGCGGGGGGGCACGCGTCTCGCGCGGCGATGCGGGAGGTCGCCCTGCGCGAAATCGACGACGACGCCCGGCAGGCCGGCGCGGTGGCCCTCGGTCGCGCCGGGGGAGCGGTCGCGGCCGAGCTCCTCCGCGCCCTCGACGAGACGGCGTTCACCGAGGCGCAGGTCAGCGCCGTGGCCCAGGGCCGCCGCCTCGCCCTCGCCGACGAGCCGTCGCGCGCGCCCTTCACGTCGTCGATCTCGTTGCAGCGCAGCGGGTTTGCGCCGGGGAGCGTGTGGGCGGTGACCCTGCCCGACGGGGGCCTCGCGGTGGGCGCGGCCGACGACGACGGCGCGCTGCTCATCCCCGCGGGGGGAGCGGCCGTTCACGGTCTGCGGCGACTCGACGCTCGCTGAAGGACCGCCCATGCCCCACCGCCACCTCGCGCGCGCCCTCGCGCTCGCGCTCTGTCTCACCGCGTGCGGGACCAACCCCGGCGACGACCCGCGCGCCGGGATGTCGCCCGTGACCGTCCCCCGCGCGCCCTGGCGCCTGTGGGTGCACACCCCGCCCTGGCGCGAGGTCGAGCGCGGCGCCGATCGGGTGGTGCTCCGCGTCCCGAGCACACAAGACGGCGTGCTCATGGGCGGCACCGCGGGCGCGCTGGTCTCGCTCGTGGCCGAGTCCGCCCGCGGGGTCTCGCCCGAGGCGTGGGTGCGCGCGCGTTACGATGAGTCGGTGTTGCGTGGCGCGCAGAGCCGCTACGCCCCGCGGGCCGCGCGTTACCTCGGCGCGGCGCTGCCCTTCACCGAGGCCGCGGTGCTCACCTACGACGGCGGCGCGCGCTGGGCCGCCCGCGCGATGCCCGACGGCACGCTGCTCACCCTCACCCTCACCGCCCCGTGGGACCTCGCGGACGACGGCGACATCACCCAGCTCCTCGCGTCGGTGGACGCACCGGGGGCGCCGTGAAGCCCCTGCTCTCCGCCGCCATCATCGCGTCGATGTGCCTGGTGCCCAGGGAGATCCGCGCCAACGACCGCGTGCGTCGGACCTCCGTGACCCTCTGGTACCGCCACGCCACGTTCTCCCTCCCGGGCGCGTCGGGGGCGTACCACGGCGGCGGGGTGTCGTTCCTCCCGCTGCGGGCGCTGCGCGCGGGGCGCTGGCTGCGCTGGGAGATCGGCGCCGAGGCGGGCGTGCGCGCGGGCCCCAACGCCCATCAAGACGTGATGGTCACCTCGCTCATGCGCGTGGGCTGGCACCGCGCGTTTCGACACGTCACCCCCTGGGTCGTGGCCACCGGCGGCGCGGGACTCGTGGCCGCGGAGCGCTTTCGTCGCACCGACGCCCAGTGGCTCTGGAGCGTCGGCGCGGAGATCGGCGTGGACCTTCGCGTGGGCGGTCCCTTCGGGTTCACCGCCGCGGTGGGCTTCGGCCGCACCGTCGAGGGCGCGGTGCACCACGACGGCTTCTGGCTCCGCGCGGGCGTGGCGATCTTTCCGTAGGGGGTCAGCGACGGGCGGCGGCGAGGGCGGCGTCGATGCGCTGCTGAAAGTCTTCGAAGGGCAGCGCGCCGGCGAAGAAGCGCCCGTTGATGAAGAACGACGGCATCGCGAGCTCGGCGCCCGTGGAGTTGCCTGCGGCCATGTCGTCTTGCACCCGCGCGCGGTGGGTGCGGTTGTCGAGGGCCGCGCGGAAGCGGGCCATGTCGACCCCGGCCGCCTGCGCGTAGCGCTCCAGCGAGGGGCGGTCGAGCGCGTCCTGGTGCTGAAAGAGCGTGTGGTGAAAGGCCCAGAAGCCCGCGTTGCCGCGCTGGGTGTAGACCTCCATGGCGGCCTCGGCGGCGACCATGGCGTTGTCATGGATGCGCAGGGGATAGTTCCGCCACACGAGCCGCACGCGGTCGCCGTAGCGCTGCCGCACCTGCTCCACCGTGGGCACCACGCGGTTGCAGAAGGGGCACTGGAAATCCGAGAAGTGCTCGATGACCACGGGCGCGTTGGCCGGGCCGAACGACGGCGCGTCGCGGGCGGGGCGCACGGTGTAGACCCGGTTGGGATCGGCCACCGGCTGCGCGCGCACGCCCGTCGCCGCGTTGGCCATGATGCGCTCGTAGACGTTCTCGCGGGTCACCCCCGGGGTGCCGCGGATCATCGCCTCGGCGGCGCTCTTCGCGGCGTCGATGACCTCGGCGAAGGCCTCCACGGGCCGCGCGCCCACGAGCCGTCGGCCGTTGATGAAGAAGGCCGGCGTGCCGCTCACCCCGAGGGTCTGCGCGAGCTGGTGGTCGGCGTCGATCTGCGCGTCGTGGGCGTTGGTGTCGAGCGCGCGGCGCACCCGCGCGAGGTCGAGCCCGAGGGTGCGCGCGTAGGTCTCCAGCGCGGGGCGCTCGAGCTCGGTGTTGTGCTCAAAGAGCAGGTCGTGGGCGCGCCAGAAGCCCGCGCTCCCGCGCTGCGCCAGGGCCTCGTGGGCGAGCTGCGCCGCGGGCCGCGCGAGGGGATGGATGCTCAGCGGCTCGTTCTTCCACACGAAGCGGATGTCGTTGCCGTAGCGCTCCCGCAGCGCGCGGAGCGTGGGCTCGGCGCGGGCGCAGAAGGGGCACTGAAAGTCCGAGAAGATCGCCACGGTCACCAGCGCGTTGGCCGGGCCCTGCACCGGGGAGTTCCCCACGGGCACGCGGAACACCGCGTTGGGGTCGTCGGGGTTGGCGGTGTTGCCCTGTCCCGGCGCGGGCGTGAGCGCGGCGGTGACGCCGTCGGCGTAGGCCCTCCCGGGCGCGGCGCTGCGGGCGCGCTCGAGGGCGGCTTCGACGGCCGCGGCGAAGCCCTCCAGGGGCTGCTGCCCGCGGAGGTTCGCGCCGTTGATGTAGAAGTTCGGCGTGCCGCGGCCGCCGAGGCGCTGCAGCAGGGCCTGGTCGGCCTCGATGGCCGCGCGGTGGGTGTGGTTGTCGAGGGCCGCGCGAAAGCGCGCGAGGTTCAGCCCCGCCTGCTGCGCGTAGCGCTCCAGGGCCGGGCGGTCGAGGGCGCTCTGGTTCTCGAAGAGCAGGTCGTGGAACTGCCAGAACTTCTCCGCGCCGCCCTGCGCCAGGGCCTCCTGCGCGGCCTCGGCGGCGGGCATCGCGTTGGGGTGCATCGCCAGGGGGTTGTTCTTCCACACCACGCGCACGCGGTCGCCGTAGCGCGCCCGGAGCTGCCGCAGGGTGGCCTCGACGCCGCCGCAGAAGGGGCACTCGAAGTCGCTGAACTCCACCACCGTGACGGGCGCGAAGGCCGGGCCCAGCGCGGGGGAGGTGCCCACGGGGATGCGGTCGGAGTCCTGCTGGGGCGTGCGGTCCTGCGGGGCGTTGGCCGGTCGCGCGGCGGGGGCGGGCGTCGGCGCGGCGGCCGCGGGGGGCGCCCGGGGGGGCTCGGCGCGCACCGCGGGGGGGTCTTGCAGGCCCAGGAGGTCACGGCAGGTGAGCCCCAGGAGAAACGCCACGATGATGGAGATGATGGCGGAGACAGGCTTCATCCACGCGCTCCGTTGCGTGTTGGGAGACGGCGCCGGAGTGTACACGCGACGAGGCCCTTGCGCCGCACGCGGAGGCGTATGAAACCCTTGGTGTCCATGCCTGCCCCACCGCCCTCCCGCGTCGAAGACGCCGTCGCCCAGGCGTGCCGAGAGTTCCACCTCGACCCTGCGCTCGCGGGCTCGGTGCACGCCTACCTCGAAGAAGACGAGGACCTCTGGCCCGCGTGCTGCGGCAGCAGCTGCGACCCCTGCGTGCAGACCCTCGGCAGCGCCGCGCGGCGCGCGCTGATCCTGCTGGAGACCCCCGGGCGATGAGGCTCCCGCGGCCCGCGCTGCTCGCCCACCGCGGCGCGTCGGCCGAGCGACCGGAGAACACCCTCGCGGCCTTCGAGCGCGCGATCGCCCTCGGCGCCGATGGCATCGAGACCGACGCCCACCTCACGCGCGACGGGGCGGTGATCCTCGCGCACGACGACACGGCCCTGCGCACCACGGGGACCCACGCCGCGTGGAGCGACCTCGACCTCGCCGACGTGCGACGCCTCGACGCGGGCCACGCCTTCGTCGGCCGCGACGGAATACCCTGGCGCGCAAGGGGATGTGTCGTTCCGACGCTGGATGAATGCCTGCGGGCGCTGCCCGGGGTGTGCTTCAACGTGGACGTGAAGTCCCGTCGGCCCGCGATGGTCACCGCGGTGGTCGCCGCCGTGCGCGCGGCCGGCGCCGAGGACCGCGTGCTGCTCACGAGCTTCGACGAGGGCACCCTCGCGCGGATCCGGGCGGTGGGCTACGCGGGCCTCACGGGCCTCGGGGGGAGCGCGGCGCTGCTCGCGGCCTTTGGTCCGTTGCCCCTCGCGCGGCGGCTCACGCAGGGGAGCGCGATGCAGATCCCCGACCGGCTCAAGGGCCTCGACCTCGGCGCGCCGTGGATGCGCGCGCGCTGCACCGCGCTGGGCCTGCGGCTGGACTACTGGGTGATCAACGACCCCGCCCGCGCCCGCGCGCTGCTCGACGCGGGGGCCGACGGGCTGGTCACCGACGACGTCGCCGCGCTGCGACCCGTGGTCACGTCGTTTCGCGGAGGCCCAGCTCCTTCATCTTGATCTGCAGGCTCTTGCGCGAAATCTTCAGCAGCCGCGCGGTCTGCGTGACGTTGTGCCCGGTCTGCGCGAGGGCGCGCACGATCATCTCGCGCTCGAGGCGCACGGTGGCCTCGCGCACCTGCTCCTTGAGCCCGCCCGCCCCGGTCGCGGACTCGTCGCCGTCGTCGTCCTCGTCGCCCCCGCCCGCCCCGGGCGCCGCGGCGCGCACCTCGGGCGCGAGGTCGCGCAGGCGGATGGTGTCGCCGTCGCTGAGCAGCACGCAGCGCTCCACCACGTTCTCGAGCTCGCGGATGTTCCCGGGCCACGCGTAGTTCACCAGCGCCTCGAGGGCGTCGGGGGAGAGCTGCGTCACGGGCTTGCGAAAGCGCACGGCGTGGATGCGCAGGAAGTGCTCCGCCAGCAGTGGGATGTCGGTGCGGCGCTCCCGCAGCGGCGGGAGGTGGATGGGCATGACGTTGAGGCGGTAGAAGAGGTCCTCGCGAAAGCGCCCGGCGGCGATCTCCTTGCGCAGGTCGCGGTTGCTCGCGGCGATGAGCCGCACGTCGACGGTGATGGGCTTGATGCCCCCCACGCGGTCGATCTCGCCCTCTTGAATCGCTCGCAGGAGCTTCACCTGCATCTCCACGGGGATCTCGCCGATCTCGTCGAGAAAGAGCGTGCCCGCGTGGGCGAGCTCGAAGCGCCCGGGCTTGGTGTTCACCGCGCCCGTGAACGCCCCGCGCTCGTGGCCGAAGAGCTCGGCCTCCATGAGGTCCCGCGGGATGGCGCCGCAGTTCACGCGAATGAACGCGTTCGACGCGCGGGACGAGTTCTCGTGCAGGGCGCGGGCGATGAGCTCCTTGCCCGTGCCGCTCTCGCCGGTGATCAGCACCGTGGCGGGGGTGTCGGCGACCTTCTCGAGGATCGTGTAGATCTCGGTCATCGCCTTGTCGGCGCCGATGATCTTGTAGCGCCCCGCGCCCGCGCCGCCCTCAAGCTGCACGTCGCGCTCGCGCAGGTCGCTGGTGCGCACGGCTTTGGCGATCACGTTGCGGATCTCGGCCAGGTCGAAGGGCTTCGAGATGAAGTCGAAGGCCCCCTGCCGCATCGCCTGCACCGCGGTCTCCACCGTGCCGTGGGCGGTGATCAGGATCACCGGGAGCTCGGGCATGTGCTCCTGGCAGTGTCGCAGCACGCCGATGCCGTCCACCTGTGGCATGCGCAGGTCGGTGATCACCGCGTCGATGTGGTGCTCACCGAGCGCGTCGATGGCCGCGCGGCCGTCACCGACCTCGAAGACGTCGTAGCCATCGTTCTGCAACTGCGCCGCGAGGATGCGACGGAGGTTGGCCTCGTCGTCGGCGATCAGGATCTGCTTGCGTCCACCCAGCATGTTCGTGCGCGCACTCTACGCAATCCGCCCCGCGGCGGGAATGCGTCAGCGCGTGAGGTCGACCCGCTGCGGCTCCCCCGGGCGCGCGCCGGTGGGCCCGATCCCCTGGCCGTACCAGCACCACGCGGTGGCGTCGCCGCGAATGCCGCAGAGCGCGATGTCCGACGTCTCCAGCGCGGTGAGGCCCGACGATCCCCGCAGCGGCGCGGGGCGCGCGCGCGGCGTGGGGGGGTCGTCGCCGAAGAGCTGCAGCCTCGCGGCGCCCCAGCACCACACGTCCCCCGCCTCGCGGAGCGCGCAGGTGAACGCCTCCCCCAGGCGCACCGCGCGCACCCCGTCGATCCCCGGGACGCGGGTGGGCAGCGCGCGGCTGCGCGCGTCGCCGGTGCCGAGCTGCCCGTCGAGGTTCTGCCCCCAGCAGAGCACGGCGCCGTCGAGGGTCACCGCGCACGCGTGGCGCTCGCCCACGCGCACGTCGCGGAGGTTGCGCAGGCCGAAGAGCGTCGAGGGCGCCTCTGCCGAGAAGGCCTCGGTCTCGTTGTTCGCCAGCAGCCCGCCGAGGTTGCTCCCCTCGCAGCGGGCGGCGCCGTCTCGCAGCTCGCAGCGGGTCGGCACGTTTGGGTAGGTCGTGCGCGACCAGACATCGCGGCGGTTGCTCGGCGGGACCACCATCTCCTGCCGTCCGTCGCGTCGGGTGATCACGCAGATGCCGGCGACGTTGTCGAGGCGCTCGGCGGGCTCGCCGGGGACCGCCCCCTCCATCACGTCGATGCGGTACTCGTCGCCCTCCGGGGGCGGCGACTCGCCGACGGCGGTGCGGACCGTGCGACAGGTCACCCCCCCGTCGCGGCGTCGGCCGCAGACCGCCTCGACGCCCAGGCACAGCGCGTCGATGTCGTGAAGGCCGGGCACGGCGAAGGTGCCCACGGGTTCCTCCTCGGGTTGGTGGTTCCCGGCGGGCGCGCTGAGGCGCGAGGGGCCGCGCCAGCACCAGGCCGTGCCGTCGGCGCGCAGGGCGCAGTGCGCGTCGGTGCTCAGCACGATGCGGGTGACGCCCGTGAGGGCCGTGGGCGCTGCGGGGACGTCGGTGGGCGTGGCGGCGTCGACGACCGCGGGCCAGTGCGCGGGCGCGACGGGGGACGCGGGGGCGCGTGACGCGCACGCCGCGACGAGCACCGAGAGGGAGAGCGCGGTTCGGGTCATTGCGCCGACGCGAGGAGGGTGCGCGTGACGAGCGGGATGCGACGCTGGCGCGCGAGGCGGTGGAGGTGCACGCGGGCGGCGGCGGGGAGGTCCTCGCGGGCGAGGAGCTCGCGGAGGGAGGCGGTGACCGCGACGCGGTGCGCGGGGTTCGGCGCGAGGCGGGCGATGGCGCTGTAGCGCGCGAGGATGTCTTCGCTGCTGAGCTCGCGGAGCGCGCGGGCCGCGCCCTCGGCGCGCCACTGGGCCACGGTCATCCCCTGGTGCTCGCGGTACCACCGCACCCACCGCTGCGCGAGCTCTCGCCGCGAGAGGGTTCCCTCCAGGTGGCTGGCGTCGTCCTCCCACGGCGCGGTGGGCACGGGGTCGTCGCCGGTGAGCGAGCGCAGCGCGCGCAGCATCACGGCGTCGGTGCCCGTGGGGTAGAAGTCGGGCCGCGTCGCGGTGCGCACCACGTAGCTGATGAGGAAGGGGACGGCCTCGGGGCGCCCCGTGCGGGCCAGGAGCTGCACCAGCCGCGGGCCGCGGTCGTACTCGGCCGCGGTGCTGCGCAGCGGCTCCATCGGGGGATCGTTGGGGTTCTCACGAACCGGGCGCAGCACCTCGCCGATGGCGAAGACCGCGGCCGCGCCGCCCCGGCCGAGGCGTGCGTACCACTGCGGGCAGCGCGCGTCGGGGGTGTGCTCCATGCGGCCCTCGCCCGAGTAGCACTCCTCGGTGCCCTGCACGGTCGCGCGCAGGGCGTCGACCGACGCGCGCAGCGCCTCGGGCACCTCGGGGAGCTCGGGGGGCGTGAGGTCGTCGTCGCGCTCCAGGGGGATGGGCGCCTCCTGCGCGAGGGCCGACAGCGGGGCCGCGCAGAGCGCGAGGGCGAACAGCAGGGCGTGTCTCATCACGGTGCTCCTTGGGTGGGGGTCTCGCCCTCGTGGACGAGGATGCGGTTGCGGGCGCCGCCGATGCCGTGCGACGCGGCCATGGGGGTGGGCATGAGGAGGTGGTCCAGGCGCCAGCGCACCCGCGCGGCGGTGCCGGGGACGCGCAGCGTACGAAACGGAATGGTCCCCGTGCCCGGCGGCGGGACGCGCCCGTCGTAGGACTGCCGCCGCACGAAGATCATCGCGCCGCGGGGGGAGCGCTCCAGCACCGGGGTGAACTCCCGCGCGAAGGCGAGGGTCTGCGCGCGGGCGGGGTCGTCGGTCCACACGCGGAGCTCGGCGCGGCGAAAGAGGTCGCCGGTGGGGTACGCGTGGCCGATGTCGCCGGGCACGAGCCGCGCGCGCACGAGGGTGTGGTCGCCCTCGGTGACGGCCGTGAGCTCCACCCGCACCGCGCGTTGCAAGAGGGCCGTGTCGCTGCCGCCGGGGAACACATGGCTGCGGTGGCGTCGCCCGTTGGCGGAGTCACGCCAGGGCATGTGGCAGTCCTGACACGAGGTGCCCGCGGCGTGGGCGGCGCTCAGGCGAAACTCCTCGAAGGTGTCTTGCATGGGCTCGTCGGTGGCGTACACGTCTCGGTGCCGACCGGGGTCCCCGGGGAAGTTGAACTGGTGGCACGGCGCGCAGAACCCGCTGTCTCCCAGGGACCTCGTCGCGAAGGTGGGGTGCGGCGCGTTGGTCGTGGCGTGCGACGAGAGCACGGTCCCCGCGCGCACGTGGCAGACCGCGCACGACACCGCCTCGCGGGCCGCGCGGGCGTCGGGCTCGCCGTTCGCCTGGCCGAGGGGCGCGTGGCAATTGCGGCAGAAGGCCATGGGCTCCACCGCGTAGGCCGCTTGAAAGACCGGGTCCTCCCAGGCCCGCGCGTGCAGCGAGGCGCGCCACTCGGCCTCGATCTCGGCGTGGCAGGCGCCACACGCCTCTGCGGTCGTGTCTGACACACCGCGGGGGGTGGGTCCGACCCGCAGGGGGCGCGCGCCGCCGTGAAAGAGCGACGCGGGGAGGAGGCCGCGATGCTGCGCCACGCCCGCGCCCGCGCCGAGGAGCGGCAGCGAGGCGATGAGGGCGGTGAGGGCGGCGCGGCGCATGGGGATGAGACATCCGAATACACCCGCCGTGCCAGGGATGTGGAGCAGAGGGTACGCGCTGCGCCGGGGCGTCGTCGCGCGCCGCCGGCCGAGGTGACGCACGCCCACCACCGCGGTTCACCCGCGCGGGGTCATCGCGGTACTCTGCGCGCCTCCGCATGGAACTTCGGGACCTCCTCGCCCCCATCGCCGCGCACCTCTCCACCGCTGGTGCGACGCAACGGCTCCTCGCGCTCTGGCGCGAAGGCCCCGCGCGGAGCCCTGAGGGATCGCTCCCCGGCGAGGTGCGCGCCGCGGCGGTGGCCCTCGACCGGATGCTCCCCGGGCTCACCCGCAACGACGACGGCCGGGCCGTTCTCCGCGCGTGCTTCGAGGACCCGAGCGGGGTCGCCACCCTGGTGTGGGCCGCGGCCGCGGGCTCGCGCACCGACGTCGAGGTGGCGTCGCTGCTCCGCGCGGCGCAGGGCTTTCACGCCGGGCTCGTGGCCACCGTGGCCCGCACGCGGCTGCTGGAGGGACCGCTCGTCGACGCGCTGCGCTGCGCGCCCTTCAGCGGCGACCCCCGGTGGCTCGCCTCGTCGGCGCACGCCCAGGCCCGCGCGCGCATCGACATCTTGTTCTGGGAGGCGGGGGCGAGCGCGCTGCAGCTGCCCGAGCTCGGTCCGTGGCTGTGGGGGTCGGAGCAGGCCTTCGGTGCGCTCATCGGCGCGCCCGCGCGGGGAACGCTCCGCGGCCGGGTGCTCGCCGCGCGCACGGTGGAGACCTGCGCTGGCGGCATCCCCCTCGATGACCCCAACGCGGTGTCGCGCACGCTGCAGGTGTTGCAGCCGTTGCTGCTGCACCCCGACGCGCTGGTGTGGGTGCACGCCTCGCGGGCCGTGGGGCGCATCGCCGGGCGCGTGGAGGCGCTGCAGGGCACCCTGCTCGACTGGCTCCAGGGCGAGTCGGCCCTGCTGCGGCAGCGCGCGGCCACGGCCTTCGCGTCGCAGGGCCCCGAGCGCCTGCGGTCCATCGCGGGGGAGCTCGACGCGCGCATCGACGACCCCACGGCCGAGGCCACGGTGCTCGGCGCGTTCGCGGCGGCCACGCCCTATCTCATCAGCGACCGGCGCGAGTCGTGGGAGCGGTTGTCGGCGCGCATCCTCGCGGGCGATGGCGGTGACATCGCCGCCCGCGCGCTGGCCCGCGGCCTCGGCACGCTGTGGCGCCGCGGGGTGCACCAGGACGCGGTGGAGGCCCCCATGCGCGCGCTGCGGGAGCGCGTGCGCCGCAGCCGCTCCGAGTCGCTGGACGTGTGGCGGCGATGGCTCGACGTGCTGTCGGCCACCGATCCCATTGACGGCGCCGAGCGCGACCCGCTGGACGTCGAGCAGGGGCTGGAGAACCTCGTGCGCCTCGCGGCGCAGTACGACGACGAAGAGAGCGACGCCCGCGCCGCGCGCTTCGCCGGCACCCTCGCGGGCACCTTTCGCGAGGCGTGTCGGGTGGTGCTGATGGACGCCTCGCCCCGCCGCCGCGCGGCCGGGGTGAACGCCGTGGAGGGCACCGCACGCTCCCTCGCGCTGGGGCTCTGGGGACCGCTCCTGGCCACGGCGCCCGCGGGTTCGCCGGTGCCCGAGCCCGACCTGCGCGAGACGTGGGAAGAGATCGCCAACGCGCCCGAGGTGTTCCTCGACACGGTGTCGTCGCGGCGCCGCGGGAGCCGTCGGGACGTGGAGACCGAGGTGGCCCTGGAGGTGCTCGCGCTGCGCGTCGGGAGCTACGCGCTGGACGCGTGCGGCGAAGAGCCTGACCTCGGCCCGCGGCGCGGACCCGTGGCCCACCGCACGTGTCTGTGGTTGCGCAAGGTCGACGGTCTGGCGGATGGTTCCCGCGACCTCCCGGCGCCGCTGCGCAATGCCATGAGCGCGCTGCTCTGGCGCCTCGTTGACACCACCCGCGGCACGGCGCTGGGAGAGACCGACGACCTGCGGTGGCTCGGTCCCTTCGCCGCGTGGTGGGCGCTGGTCATCGACCGCCCCACGATGCTGCTGCAGCTCGCCAGCGCGCTGCCCATGATCGCGCACGGGGCGCTGGAATTCTGCTGCGAGCAGGCCGAGGTGATCCGCGGGGCGGTGTGGGTCGAGGGCGTGCGGGTGACGATGTCGGGTGATGGGCTGGTGGCCGAGTCGCAGACGCGTCCGAAGGCGTGGGAGGGCATCTGGCGCGACCCGGTGCGCGACGCGCTGAAGGCCCTGCACGCGGCCGACACCGAGCTCGCCGCGGGCCTCACCGCGCTGGCCGATGCGCTCGCGGGCTTCGCGTCGGCGTCGGGGTCGAAGCCCGACCTGGAGCGGCAGTGCCTCGCGCTGGTGCTCGCGGCGGAGCGGCTGCAGTCGGCGCTCGAAGACCCGGTGACGGGCCTCCACGACCGACGGCGGTACACCAGCGAGAAGGCCCCGCGCATCACCGCGCTGGTGTCGCGGGCGATCCGTCAGCGGGACCTCTCGACGCTCGGAGTGTGGTTCGGGTCGCTGGGGCCGGTGACCTCGGGGCTGGTGGAGGCCGCGGTGACCGCCGCGGTGCGACGAACGCCGCCGCCGCCGCCGCCGCCGAAGCGCGAGGGGCCGAAGATCATCGAGGGCTACGAGCTGCTGCGCCCCCTCGGGCACGGCGGCGTGGGCACCGTGTGGCTCGTGCGCAAGCCCGGCGCGGACCGCTATTTCGTGCTGAAGATCCCCAAGGCCGACGCCCTCGCGGGGGCCAACGAGAAGGAGCGCGAGGCGATCCTCGCGAGCTTCGTGGACGAGGCCCGGGCGCTCGCGGGGCTCTACCATCCCCACGTGGCGAACATCATCGACCGGGGCGTGGCCGACGGCGTGCCCTTCCTGGTGCTGGAGTACCTCATCGGCGCGGACCTCAAGGCCTACGCGGGCGCGCGGCTGATGTCGCTCTTCGAGCTGCGCACCATCGTGCCCGAGGTCTGCGCGGGCCTCGCGGCGCTGCATCAGGCCGGGCTGGTGCATCGGGACATCAAGCCCGCGAACCTCTGGCTGCGGCTCCCGTTGCAGGGGGGCGAGACCTTCGACCCCGAGAAGCACCGTGACCCCGCCCGCACGCCGCCGCTCTCGACGGTGGTCATCGACTTCGGGATGGTCCGCGCGATGAAGGTGTCGGAAGAGGCCGTGGGGCGCTTCGTCGCCGGCACGCCGGGGTACATCGCGCCGGAGCAGGTGCTCGACCCCATGGAGCTCGATGGCCGCGCGGACGTGTATGCCCTCGCGGGCACGGTCTACAACGTGCTCACCGGGCGCACGTTCTTCGACGAGGTCACGGGCATGCGCGAGCGGATCCTCTCGCACATGCAGCGCGACCCGCTGGAGGAGGAGGCGCGGCTGCAGGGCTTTCCGAGCGCGCTCGCGAAGCTCTTGCGCGCGGGGGTGGCGCGGGACCCGGCGCACCGACCCACCCCGTTGGAGTTTGGCAAGGAGTTCAGTCGCCTCTTCGCGTGAGGCCGTCGGGGGATGTACCCTCCGCGGCCCGCATGAGCACCCAGCCAGTCGCCCTCATCACCGGCGCCAACGGCGAGATCGGCCGCTCTCTCGTAGAGCGCCTGCACGCCGACGGACGCTACCGCATCGTGGTCCTTGATCTCACGGCCGTGCCCGACCGGGTTCGGGGGCTGTGCGAGGCCGCGTACACCGGGAACATCCTTGACCGGAACCTCCTCGACCAGATCGCCGCGCACCACGAGATCGGCGCGGTGTTTCACCTCGCGGCGCTGCTGTCGTCGCGGGGGGAGCGCGACCCCGAGCTCGCGCACCAGATCAACGTCGAGGGCACGCTCCACCTCCTGCGCATGGCGCACGACGAGACGCAGCGGCGGGGGGAGCCCGTGCGCTTCATCTTCCCGTCGTCCATCGCGGTGTACGGGGTGAGCGACCTCGCGGAGAAGTCCCGCGCGGGCCGCGTGCGCGAGGACCAGTGCGCCGAGCCCATCACCATGTACGGCTGCAACAAGCTCTACTGCGAGCACCTCGGGCGGTACTTCTCCCGGCACTACCGCTCGGTGGGCGCGGCGCCCGGTCCCCGCGTGGACTTTCGCGCCCTGCGCTTCCCCGGCCTCATCTCCGCCGACACCGTGCCCAGCGGCGGGACCAGTGATTTCGGCCCCGAGATGCTCCACGCCGCGGCGCAGTCGAAGGCGTACTCGTGCTTCGTGGGGCCCGAGGCGCGCATCCCGTTCATGGCGATGCCCGACGCGATCCGCGCGCTGCTGATGCTGCTCGACGCGCCCGCGTCGTCGCTCACCCGCGTCGCGTACAACATCGGCGCGATCTCGCTGTCGGCGCGGCAGATCGAGCAGCGGGTGAAGGCGGCGTTCCCCCACGCGCAGATCGTCTACGAGCCCGTGGCGGCGCGCGCGCGCATCGTCGACTCGTGGCCCGAAGACGTGAACGACGACGCCGCCCGCGCCGACTGGGGCTGGCGCCCGGTGTACGACGCCGACCGCGCCTTCGACGAGTACCTCGTGCCCGCCGTGCGCGCGCGCTACGGCGGCTGAGGTCGCGCTGGGCGCTGGTCGTGCGCTGAACGGAGATGAATTCGCGCGGCGTGGCCCCCATCCCCGTCCCTTCCCC
>JBILLI010000594.1:0-4870 GCA_044376155.1 Polyangiales bacterium | reverse complement strand
TTGCATCCCGGCCTGCACCTGCTCCTGACGGCACTTCTGCCGCTTCGCCTTCTCTTCTTCCTCCGCGCTGAGCTTGTCCCCGTTCATCTCGACCTTGTCGTCGTGTCGGATGACCTCGGTCTTCTCTGCCTTGACGGTGCTGCTCTTCTCTTGCGGCCACGTGTCCTTCGCGACGGTGCCGCTCTTCACACCCGTACCCGTGCCCGCCTCGTCGCCCTGGGTGACAGGGACCTTCGTCGGGTCGAAGCCCCAGACCGGGTTCTTGTTCGCGATCACCGTGCCCAGCGACCCCTGCGATTGTGCGAAGGGGGAGGTCACCGGATAGGGCACCGGGAGCATCACCCCGCCCATGGGGGTCTTCGACACGTCAGGCAACACCGACGCTGCCTGCCAGTTTCCGCTCTTTCTCGCGATGACGTTGTCGGCCACAGGATGCCTCCGCTACTCGCTGTCTCGGACGATGGCGCCGTCGCTCTGCCGTCCCTCGCCGGCGAGCTTCTTCACGCTCTCGACGATGCCCTTGATCGCCTCGAAGGTCTTCTTCACCTTTTCGAGCGCGTTCACGGCGGGCTTCGCCATCCCTTCCATCCGCGTGGTGGTGAGCGCGTTGTCGAGGGCCTGGCGGGCCTGCGCCGTCGAGGGGGCGCTCCGCAGCAGCGCTTCGACGTCGGCCTCGAGGGCGTCGAGGGCGCCGCGGTCGACGGCCGCGCCGGGCTCGCCGGAGACCTCCCGCACCCGCGCCACCAGCGCGCGGGTCAGCTCCTGCGTGGCCGCCTGGTCGCTGCGCGCCGGTCCTTCCATGTCGGCGGTCGACGGCGCGAGCCGTTCGCCCACGCGGGTGAGCGCGCGCGTCAGGGCTTCGCGCGGGTCACCCTCGTCGTGACCGTCATGGCCAGACTCGGACGTCTCCTCAGGTTTGAAGGTCTCGACGAGTTCTTTGATGTGATCGGCGAGCTCCTTCGCGGTCTTGACCGTCTCGAAGAGCTCCTGGAGCGGGTTCGACGCCTCGGGTTCTCCCTCCGCCGGTGGCGACTGGCCCAGCACTCTGCCGATGGTGTTGCCTCCCGCCATGGCTCAATCGCCTCCGCGCAGGGTGAGCAGGGGGGCCTCTGGGTTCACCTCGAAGCGCGCCTCGAGCCGCGCGGGCCGCAGCGCGCGCGGGATCAGCACGCGCCACACGCACGCAACCTTCATCGCCTCGGCGTCGACCACCACCGTGTCGAGCCGCCCCGGCACGGGGATCGGCAGACCGCGGACGAAGGCCATCACGAAGGCCCGATGCGCGGGGAGGGCGAAGCCCACATACCCTTGCAGAGAGTCCGCGGGCGCGGTGAGGTTCCAGAGTTCAACCTCGGCCCCCCGGGTCGGGTGCGCGATCTGCTGGTCCGCGGGCGCGGCGTTCCAGTATCGAAACGAGAAGTCCTGCGGGAGAAAGGGATGACGCTGGGCGAGCCAGGCGTCGTCGTAGGTGCCCGCGTGCTGGATCCGCGGCGTCCACGCGCGGCCCAGGCAGGAGAGCCCTGACGGTCTGGCGCGGTAGCGCTCTGCCGCGCGGGCGACGCTGGCGGCGTCGGTGAGACCCTCGGCCGGGGGTGAAACGTCGAGCGCCCCGAGAGGCGCTGCGGGGTCTTCGACCTGCGGCGCTGGCAGGTACGTCGGCGGATCGAGGCCCGCGCCGAAGCAGGCTTCGAGCAGTCGCGCGTCGATCCATCCCCGACCGAGGGGATTGGTGAAGCACACGGCGTCCAGCGCGACGTGGCCATCTCGCGAGAGCACCCGACTCCGCCCCCCATACGCGCGGGACCACCGCACGGGGACCTCCGTCACCGCCCCGGGCTCGCCGAGAGACCACGTGCTGCCTTCGCGCACGAACGAGCGAGGGCCGCAGAGCGCGAGGGTCTTGTCGATCGCCACGGCGGCGTCGCGCCCCCGCGGAGTCGTGACGCGCAGGCGGGCGTGCCATCGCGGAGACGGCGCGCCGCCAGGGGCGTACGACGTTGCGCGCACGAGAACGTCGCACCGTGGCTTGTACGCCGCGAGGTCGCTCTCCGCGGCGAGCTCCGATTCGTTCACCGCGCCCTCGTAGCGATCCGCGGTGACGACGGCGCCGAAGGGGTCCGCGGGGCGGAGCACACAGTCGTGCGTGAGCAACGCCTCGCCGCGTCCCCGGGTCGCCGCGCGGGCGGGCACGAGCGCGTAGGCCGCGCGCAGCGCGACGGCGTGGAACTCCTCGTCGTGCACGTTGAAGGCGCCGTACAACATCGACGAGAACGGCGTGAGGTTCTTGTATTCCATGACGCCGCCGTCAGTTGAGTTCGACGGTCTTCCCGTTGACCACCACCGGGCCGACGGCGGTGATCGCGATGTTCGTGCCCGAGAGGCTGATGTTCCCCGCGGCGTCCATGGTGAGCGACGAGGCGCCGCAGGTGATCGAAACCCGCTGACCCACGGTGATCTGCAAAGACCGCCCCACGGAGAGGTTCTGGTTGGCATCGATGCTGATCGACTGCCCGGCCGCGCCGTGGACCTCCGTGTCCTGGTTCCCTTCGACGGTGAAGGAGTCGTGCTGGACGACGGTGGTCACCCGGTTCTGATGCACCGTAATGCTCTCGTCGCCGCCGACGTCACGGGTGCAGTGGCGCCCGATGGTGAGCGTGCGGTCGTGCTTCACGAGGGTGTCGTGGTCGCGCTCGGCCTGCACGTACACCTGCTCACGACCCGCGGCGTCTTCGAAGCGGATCTCGTTGTACCCGCCGGTGGCCGGGGTCGAGAGTGTCTTGATGGTGCTGCGGGTCTTCTGCGCCGGGAGCCCATAGGGAGGGACGTTCTCACCATTGTAGACGCAGCCGGTCACCATCGGTCGGTCGGGGTCGCCTTCGAGGAACTGCACCAGCACCTCCATCCCGATGCGCGGGATGAACACGAAGCCCCATTGCCCACCGGCCCAGCTCTGCGCCACCCGGATCCAGCACGAACTCTGCGCGTCCTCGCGCCCCTCGCGATCCCAGTGAAACTGCACCTTGATACGACCGTGCTCGTCGGTGTGGATGTCCTCCCCCGGCGGTCCCACCACCCGCGCCGTCTGCGGCCCCTCGACCAATGGCCGCGGCGTGACCCGCGCGGGTCGAAACGGCGTCGATGAACCCTCCACCTGCAAGCGATGGGTCTCGAAGGCGTTCTCGTACCGCGCCTCGAAGGCGTCTGCGGTGTCGCTCACGCCCAGATCCCGAAGCATCCCCCGCAGGCGCGCGCTCCCCCGGAGCGAGTCTGGGAGCACGCCGAGCGCGCAGCCGAAGTGCTCGACCGCCGTCGCGAGGTATTCGCGGTCCATCGGCGCGCGCATGTGACCGTGGAGTTCGATGCGCAGCCCCGGCGCGAGCGCGCAGAGCTCGCTGCGGCCTGCACCGACGTGCGCGCGGGTGAGGTGCTCTTCCGCGCGCACCTTCGCGAGCCGCGGGATGTCGTGGGTGGTGTAGCGCCGTGTCCCGCTGTCGTACTGCGCGATGGTGCCGTGCGCGGGGTAGGCGTAGCGCGGTGAAGGGCCGGCGCTCCGCGGATGCCGCGCGGAGACGTCGAGCGTGCCCCGGGGGCGGGTGAAGTCGAAGTCGCGCTGCATCTCACTGCTGGTCTGCGCGCGATGACGCTCGTCGAACCAGCGAACGGTCTCCACGCCTGCCGTGGCGCTCGCCTCGTCGACCACCCGCACCGGACCGCCGTCGAGGGTCGGCAGCGCGGCGTAGACGTGCTCCGGCGACGCCAGCACGAGGGTCTCGCCGCCCTCGCCGTCGTGTCGGAAGTAATACGGCACGCCCTCGTGCTCGAGCAGTCGGTGCACGAAATCGAGGTCGGTCTCGTTGTACTGCACGCAGTACTCCCGCGGCGCGAGCGCGTAGAGGGCCGGATCGACGACGAGCTTCTCGCCGGGGTAGAGCCCCGCGTCACGCAGCACCCGCTCCACGACCCGCACGACGTTCGTGTCCTGAAAGAGTCGCACATCGCTGCGCAGCGAGAGTCCCCAGAGGCTCGGCGCTACGTCGAAGCGAACGAAGCGGTGCGAGGCCAGGGTGCCGAGCTCCTCCACGCCCCGCACGACGCCCTGGAACGCCCGGGCCACGTCGCGCCGCGACGCGTCGAGACGCGCGGGGGTCGAGAGCAGCGCCTCGGTGATCACGTCGTCGACGTCGAGGGTGACCACCACCGAGAGGGCGAAGGGCTCCGAGAGGGCCTCCCGCGCGTGCACCGCGACGACGGTCACATCGTCGGGGGAGATGTGCCCGACAGCGAAGCGCCAGACCACCTCAAGAGTCTCATTTGATCCGTCCACGACGCCTCCTGCAAACAGGCCGAACCGGGGATGCCATTCGTCTCCGCGCCGCTGCGAGAGAACATGGAAGCGATGTGGGCGGCGCTTACGGGTATACCCTTACGGCCACGGCGGGCCGCGTCGGGCTGGGCACGTCCGATATGAAGGCCAGCGCGGCGCGACGGTCAAGCACTTTGGAGTTCCAAAGTTCAACTCGATGAGTCCGCCGCGGGTCGAGCAGGTCCCCGTTGCACGAAGAGAACACCCCGCCACCCGGTGCTGCCCGGCCGTTGCGCCGCGCGGTCCATGCGGTCGCTGTCGGCGAGGCCTGTGCCCCTCCCCAATCCACGGCGTCCGAGGCCGGGGCGACGCGCGGCCTCCCCACACAAGACGGGTGGAGTCCCCTCGCAAGCCAGGTGACGCGTGGGGGCCTTCGCCGCCGTAACCGTTCACGGGGCCCATGGGCGTCACGCGTTCCTACTACCGCGGGCTAAAGCCCACGGCAGCCAAGGGAAAGCCCGCTCTGCGGGCTGCCTCTCCAGGGAGTTGGACCGGGTGGTGAGTGTC
>JBILLI010000593.1:0-4873 GCA_044376155.1 Polyangiales bacterium | reverse complement strand
CTGGCCCGACGTGCCCCTCGTCGACGAGCGCTTCGTGCGCGCGGCCTCCGCGGTGGACGCGCCGCGCCGCCTCGCCGTGGTGATCGACGGCGTGCGCCGGCCGCTGGAGGTGTCGCCCGGGCGCTCGATCCTCGACGCCGCGCGGGAGGCGGGCGTGGCGATGCCCTCGGGCTGCGAGCAGGGCGCGTGCGGCGCCTGCCGCGTGCGGGTGCTGCGCGGCGCCGTGGCGACCCCCGAGGGCGCGTGCCTGCGCGACGACGAGCGCCGTGACGGGTTCGCCCTCGCGTGCGTGGGCGCGCCCGACGACGGCGCCGAAATCTCACCGTCCCCGCGCTGAGCGCGCGCGCGGCGGACCCATTCCAGGAGGCAGCATGAGCAGACGAGAGCGAAGCCGACGTGTGATCTGGAGCGCTTCGCGCGGGGCGCTGGCCCTCGCGCTGGCGACTGCGGGGTGCGGCGAAGGTGCGGGCGGCGGGACTGCCGACGCCGGGCGTTGCGAGCCCGACGCGGCGGCCTACGAGTCCGAGGTGCGCCCGCGAATCGCGCGGTACTGCGGGGCGTGCCACGGCGAGCGCCCGGACTTCGGCGCGCCGGTCTCGCTCGTGTCCCTCGACGCGATGCGCGCCACCCGCGCCGACGGCACGCGCCTCGTCGACCGCATCGCCGCGCGCGTCGCCGACGGGACCATGCCCCCCGTCGGGATGCCCCGGCTCCCTGACGCCGACGCGAACGCGCTGGTGCGCTGGGCCTCCTGCGGTCAGCGCAGCGCCCCGCCGACCACGGGTCTCGTCGCCAGCGCCGCGCCGCAGCTCGCGCCCGAGCGCGGCCCCGCGGGGCTCACCCCGATCGAGCTCCGCGCGCGCGACTTCGCCGTGGCCCCCACGGCGCGCGACCTCTACCAGTGCTTCGTGTTCGACGCCGACATCCCCGGTGACCGCTTCGTGCGGCGCTTCGAGATGATCTACGGCGACACCCGCGTGCTCCATCACCTGGTGCTCTCGCGCGACACCGATCGCCGCACGAGCCCAGGGGCCTTCACCTGCAACGGCGGGTCGGGCATGCCCCTCGGCGCGCAGTACCTCTACGTCTGGGCGCCGGGCCAGGCCGCGCTGGAGTTCCCCTCGGGTGGGCTGCGCGTGCGGCCTGGCGAGCGGTTCATCGTGCAGATCCATTACAACAACGGCGCGGGGGTGGAGGGCGTGCGCGACTCCAGCGGCGTGCGCATGCTCCTCGGTCCGACCGAGGGGACCGAGTACGGGATGTTCTCCATGGGCTCGATGGGCTTTCGCCTCCCGCCGCGGCAGCGCACCACCGTCGAGGGCCGCTGCGTGATCCGCCGCGAGACCACGCTCTTCGCGGGCATGCCGCACATGCACCGCCTCGGGTCGACCTTCGTGCAGACCCTCACGCCCGCCGGCGGGAGCCCTCGCGAGCTGCTCAGCCTCCGCGGCTGGAGCTTCGAGACCCAGCTCTTCTACGCGATGCCCACCACGCTGCGCGCGGGCGACGAGGTCCGCACCGCGTGCACGTTTGAGAACACCCGGGCCGACGCGGTCTCCTTCGGCGAGGGCACCGACGACGAGATGTGCAACAACTTCATCTACGCGACGCCGCCGCCCGAAAGCCCCCTCTGCGACGAAGGGGGCCCCGCCCAACCGCGGGACCTCTCCTACACCCCTGGCGCGTGCCTCCCGCCCGACGCCTCGGCCTCCGTGCCGCTCGTGCAGGGGCGGTGGACCCAGGCCGCCGAAGCCCCTCCTCTCCGCACCGCGCCGGTGCCCGACGGGCGCTGGGTGCTCGAGGGCGCGGAGATGTTCGCGACGGGCGGCGCGACCCCGCTGGGCGCGCTCAACCTCGCGGCCTCCTACCTCCTCGCGAAGGGCCAGGTGCGCATCGCCGGCGGGCAGCTCACCTACGACGTCGCCCTCGACACGGTGGTGATCGTCGGCGCGGGCATGCGCTTCGGAATGCCCGACCGCCAGGGCTTCACGGTGCCCTTCGATGGGCGCAGCGCGCGGGTGGAGGCGACGCCGACCTGCCCCGCCGGGGCGCCCGCGACCTCCTTCGCGTGGGGCTTCGAGGGTGACGTGCTCACGCTGCAGTTCACCCGTCGCGAGCTCCCGGGGCAGACCCTCTGGCCGACCCTGCGCTTCCGCCGCGCGCCCTGAGCACGCTCAGAACTGCTCCTCGTGAAAGCGCATCGCGCGCGACGCGGCCGCGCGGCGGAGCGTGGGCGCGAGGCCGTGAGGGCCGCAGAAGAACACCCCCGTCTGGGCGGTGGGATTCGCGCCGCGGATCTCGTCGAAGAGCGCGTCCCAGTCCGGCGGGCCGAAGCGCGCGCGGGTGCGCAGGCCCGTGACCGGGTCGCGGCCGGTGCGGGCGGCGAGGAGGTCCAACGCGACGCCCAGGGTGCTCGCGGCGGTGTCGGCGCGCGCGGAGGTGATCCACATGCGCAGGTCGAAGAGCCCGCGGGTGTCTTTCTCCTCGATGCCGCGGAGAAGGTCCGCGAACCACTCGAAGGCGAACTGATCCCGCGCGACCCACACGAAGTACACCCGCTTCACCGCGCCGAGCCCACCACCTTCGCCCAGGCTCCGCGCCAACAGGCTCGCGAGCACCGAGGCGAAGGGCGTGACCCCGATGCCCGCGCCCACCAGCACGGCGACCTCCGCGCGAAACACCTCCGAGGCGGGCGCGCCGTAGGGCCCGTCGAGCTCCGCGGCGAGGGATGTGTCGTCGCCGATCCCCTTGCGGCGCAGGGCGATCGAATGCAGCGCGGCGGTCCAGTTGCCCAGGCTGCGCACGTGCACGGTGAGCAGGTCGGCGCGCTCGGGGTGTGAGCTGATGGTGAAGGGGTGCCACTCGCTCCGCGCGAGGGCGGGGACGCGCAGAAAGAGATACTCCCCGGCCTCGAACGCGAAGCCCTCGGGCCGCGCGAGGACCACCAGGGTCACCCCCGACGCGAGGGGCTCCAGCAGCACCGTCTGCGTCGCGTACGTGCGACGTCGCGCGCGGCGCCAGCGCTCCAGGGCGAAGAGCGCCACGGGCAGGGCCATCCACGGCCGCGGGCCGGGCGCGTGCGCGAAGGCCAGCGCGATCCACGGGACGTACAGCAGGTGGGAGCGGGCGAAGCGCTCGAAGCGCCCCGAGCGGCGCACCGACTCCCGCGCGAACCAGAGCATCACCGCGAAGACCAGCAGCCAGAGCACCCCCGTCCAGACGGGCGTGCGCGCGAGGGCGTCGAGGGGAGAGACCCCGAGCGCGGTGAGGTTGCCCACGTGCGCCGCGGTGTGCACCCCCGCAAGCGTGAGCAGCGCGATGGCCGCCGCGCGGTGCAGGGACCACGCGTCGTCGAGGGGCAGGAGCGGTCCGATCACGCTGCGGCGCAGGCGGGTGAGCACACCCCGGAGCGCGGGCACGAGGATCCACGCGAGCTGCACGTCCATGGCCCACCCGCATGCGCGGGCGAGCTGCACGTAGCCGTTCGCCCCCTGCGCGCGGTAGGTGAGGGCGCCGGCGACCATCATCCCGAGGGAGCTCAGGGCGTAGAGGGAGACGAAGAGCCACGTGGGCCACGCGAGCTGCCAGCGCTCGCGGAGGGTGAGCGAGGGCGCCGCGGGGCCGCGCAGAGAGCGCCCCAGGAGGTGCAGCGCGCCGCGGGCGATGGCCTCGCGCATGGGGGCGTGGGCCTCGGCCACGGCGGTGAATTCCGCGAGGGAGATGCGGCCGTCGAGGTCTTGATCCGCGCGGCGGAGCAGGGCGCTCACGAGCGCGTCGGCGGTGCGGGGCGGGAGTTGCAAACCGCTCTCGGCGAGGGAGAGGTGCACCATGCGGGTGACCTCGTCGCGGGAGAGCGCGCCGTCGTTGTCGTGGTCGTGGAGGGCGAAGGCGAAGCGCACGCGCTCCTCGGGCGGTCCGTCGAGGAGGGCGCGGAGGCGCCAGGCGAGGTCGCCGACCGTGAGCACCCCGTCGCCGTCGGCGTCGAAGCGCGCGAGGATCCGCGCGGCGAGGTAGTCGCTCTCGAGCCCGAGGGAGCGTCGGAGGGACCGGGCGTCGAGGGTGGCGCCGGGGTCCAGGCCGTGCAGCGCGTCGAGCGCCGAGCTGCGTGCGTCGGGGGAGGGGCCCGCCATGGGCCGGGGGTTGTACCGCAGCGCGCGCCGCCGCGAGCGGTCAGCTCGGCTCCCAGGCCCCGAGCTGCGCGAAGAGCTCGTCCCAGGCGCCCGAGACCTCGTCCATCAGCGGGCGCAGGCGCTGCTGTTGACCCGCCCGGGCGGCGTCTTCGAGCTCGCGGAGCACGGCCGTGAGCCGCACGCCGCCGACGTTCGACACGGCCCCGCGGAACCCGTGCACCACCCGCTCGAGGTCCCGGAGACTCTGCTCCGCTCGAATGGCATCGAGCTGTCCGGGGGCGTCTTCGACGAGCAGGGTGATGATCTCGCCGAGCAGGGCCTCGTCCTGGTCGAGGCGCTCGAGCGCGACCTCGGGGGCGAACACGGGAAGGGTCTCGTGGCTCATGGGTGTTGGCGGTCCTCCGGCGCGACGCGGGGACGTCGCGGCCGAAGCGATCAACGGCCGCGCGGGCGGAGAGCTTGAGCCCCGGCGACCGTTGCGACGCCGCCGCGGGATCGCGTAGCGTGCGCCGCGTATGGAGAGCCCCCTCGCCGATCCCCCCGTGCGCTTCGAGACCTCACCGGACCAGTACCGCCACTGGCGCCTGGAGATCCCCGACGGCTTCGACGGCCGCGTTGCGCGCCTGCTCATGGACGTCCCCGAGGACGGCGGCCTGCGCCCGGGTTATCCCCTCAAGCTCAACAGCTACGACCTCGGCGTCGACATCGAGCTCGCCGACGCGATCCAACGCGTGCGCTTCGAG
>JBILLI010000077.1:0-16955 GCA_044376155.1 Polyangiales bacterium | reverse complement strand
GGGACACGTCGAGGCGCTGCTGGCCCCGTTGCTCCCGCCGGTGGTGGCCGAGGCCCCGGCGGAGGCGGCGGCGGGCGGTGAGGACGCCAAGGCCCGGGCCGCCGGCGAGGAGCGCAACGCGCTGGTCGTGCAGGTCTTTCGCGAGCTCCGCCGCAAGCGCCTGCGCATGAGCTTCCTCAACAGCTCGGCGTATCACCCCACGTTCCAGGCCTTCTTCGGGGCCGAGGAGCTCGGCGGCGACGAGGCCGCGCTGCGGGCCGACGGCATCGACCTCGGGGTGGTGCCCGACACGAACCACATCTTCTCCATCGACCCGGCGAAGCGGGCGCTCTTCGCGCGCGTCGACGCCCTGGTGCGAGAGGCCACGCGCGCCCCGGCGGCCTCGGCCGCGCGACGACAAGCGGCGTGACCGCGGGTGAGGGTCGTTGCTAGGCTGTGAGGCCATGGCGTCGCGTACGATCCTTGCGCTCCGATCGCTCCCCCTCGCGCTGACCGTGAGCGCGCTCGCCGCCTGCCCCACGCGCGGGCGGCTGGAGCCCCTGAACCCCAGCACCGAGCTCGACGCCGGTCCCCGCGCCGACACCGCGGGCACCGACGTGGTGCAGCGGGAGGATGGCGGGGTCACCGACGCCCCCGCGGGGGCCGACGTGCCGATGTTGCCGCCGTGCCCCGCGCCGACCGCGCCCGCGCGCACCGACCCCTGCGCGGGTCGGCCCGCCGACTGCGGGCTGCCCTCGTCGGCGCGGGTGAACATCGCCGGCGCGACGCGCGCGCTCACGGATTTTCAGGTGCGGGTGGAGCTCCCGGCGATGGTGCGCGGCGCGGCGGGCCCCGCGTGTGATCGCATGGTGTTCCGCACGGCCGAGGGGCAGTGGGCGCCGCACTTCGTCACCGACTGCGCGATGGGCGTGGTGTGGGTGCGCGCCCCGGCCATCGCCCCCGGGGGCACCACCCTGACGCTGCGCTACGGCGGCGCCACCGCGCTCGCGGGGGCGAACAGCTACGACGACACCTTCGACCGGGTGCCCACGCGGGCCGAGGGGATCCTGGGTTCATACAGCTTCGATGAGGGCACCGGCGGGCGCACCTGCCCGAGCGCCGGCACCTCGCCCTTCGACGCGTACATCCACCAGGACCTCTACCGCCGGAACCACCCCGAGGTGGTGGGGCCCGACCCGGTGATCTGGTCCAACGAGACGCCGACGAGCGTGCTGGCGCCGACGAACCCCGACGCGCGCTTTCGACGCAACCAGCACTCGCTGAACTTCCCGCTCTCCCTGGTGCGCAACCCCGAGCAGCCCGACGCGGCCACCACCCGCTCGCGCCTCATCAACTGGCGCTCGCCCTCATCGGCGCCCTTCAACACCGCGCGCGACCAGCTCACCGTGGCCGTGTGGGTGCGGCCGCTCTCGCCCTCCAACGCGTACGAGGACAACTTCCAGACGGTGGTCTGCTTCGGCATGCCCGAGCTACCCGCGCGGGCGCGGCACTGGATGCTCCCCGAGTCTGACCCGCGGGTGATCGACAACGCGATCTTCAACCCCTGGGCGATCTTCTTTCGCGGCGACAGCGCCGACGACACGCTCTACCAGGGGAACACCTGTGTGGAGCCATGCCTCGACGTGATCCAGTACGCGCACATCACCACGACCGAGCCGCAGACGGGCAACGCGTTCGTGAACCGCTGGCACTTCCTCGCGTTCACCTTCGACCGCACCACGATGCCCCACACCACCCGGCGCAGCTATTACGACGACCGCGTCTACAGCTATCCCGCCGACCTCGAGCTCTTCCCGCAAGACCGCGTCTACTGCCCCAACCCACTGAGCTTCGCCGCGTGCAACCCCGCCGACGGCCAGCCGCGCACCTGCGGCGTCGCCTGTGAGCCCTTGTGCCCGGGCGGCCGCGGCCCCTGCATCTGGCCCCCCGACGCGCCGATCGCGTACCCGCCCGCCCCCGTGGTCATCGGCGCCGACCTCAACGACGGCGAGGCGCAGCTCGGCATCGAGGGGCAGATCGACGACATGTTCATCCTGTCTCGCGCGCTCTCGCCCGACGAGATGCGCGCCTACCGCGAGCGTCGGCAGTACAGCCCCGACCCCGTGCGGGCCACCGTCGTCCCCTGACCCGGGGTCAGCGCACGCCGGGGGATCGCCAGCGGTTCACCCGGCGCGGCCACGGGCTCTCGTCGCGCTTGCCCAGCGTGCGCGCGAGCGCCACGAGCTGCGCGCGGTGCGCGGGGTCGAGGGACTCGTCGGCGCTCACCAGCGTCGCGCCCTCGCGGTCGATGTCCACCACCGCGCGCAGCGGTCCCGCGGCCGTGTGCACCTCCGCGCGATACCGCGCGCGCTGCGCCTCGCCGGTCTCCAGAAAGAGCTCGTAGCGCACCCCGTTGCGGGGCTCTTCGGCGTGCATGGTCAGACCTCCGCCGGGGCGGAGAACACCACCCGGCCCGAGACCAGCGTATGGGTCACGCGGCCCTGCACGTCCCAGCCCGCGAAGGGCGTGTTGCGGCTCTTCGAGGCGAAGCGCGACGGGTCGATCACCCAGCGGCGCGCGGGGTCGATGACCACCACGTCGGCCACCGCGCCCACGTCGAGCGAGGGCGCGTCGAGCGCGAGGGCGCGCGCGGGCGCGAGGGTCAGCGCGTCGATGAGCCGCGAGGCCGTGAGCCGACCCTTGCGCACGAGGTCGAGCAGCAGCGGGAGGCAGGTCTCGAGCCCCACCATGCCCATCGCGGCATCGGAGAATTCGCAGTCCTTCTCGATGCTTGCATGGGGCGCGTGGTCGGTCGCGACGCAGTCGATGGTGCCGTCGGCGAGGCCGTCGATGAGCGCGTCGCGGTCGCCGCTCTCGCGCAGCGGGGGGTTCACCTTGCACGCGGTGCGGTAGCCCAGCACGGCCTCGTCGGTGAGCGTGAGGTGGTGGGGCGTCGCCTCGGCGGTGACCTTCAACCCCCGGGACTTCGCCTCACGAATCAGCGCGACGCTCCCCGCGGTGCTCGCATGCGCGAGGTGGTAGCGCGCGCCGATGTCGCGGGCGAGCATGAGGTCGCGGGCAACGATGTGGTCCTCGGCGACGCGGGGCCAGCCCTTGAGGCCCAGGCGGGTGGCCACGGCGCCCTCGTGCATCAGCGCGCCCTTCGTGAGCCCGTGGTCCTCGGCGTGCTGGATCACCACCATGCCGAAGGTGGTGGCGTACTCCAGCGCGCGGCGCATCACGGCGCTGTCGGTGACGCAGCGGCCGTCGTCGCTCACGGCGACGCAGCCCGCGTCGCGCAGGTCGGCCATCTCGGTGAGCTCCCGGCCCTCCTGCCCGCGGGTGATCGCCCCGATGGGGTGCACCCGCACGAGGCCGTGCTCGCGGGCCTTGGCCACGATCATCTCGGTGATGGCGCGGTTGTCGTTCACCGGGCGGGTGTTGGGCATCGCGCAGACCCGGGTGAAGCCCCCCGCGGCCGCCGCGCGGGTGCCCGACACGACGTCTTCTTTGTACTCGTACCCGGGCTCCCGGAGGTGGGCGTGGAGGTCCACGAAGCCCGGCACGACCCAACACCCCTCGCAGGGGATGATCACGGTGTCCCGCTCGGCGCGCGCGGCCGCGGCCCCGGCGCCAGGGCCCACCGCGACCACCCGCGTCCCCTCGATGACCACGTCCGCGACCTCGTCGCGCCCCTTGCCGGGGTCCATCACCCGTCCGCCTCGCAGCACCGTCTGCATCGTGGGGAGTCCTTTACTCCCGATGCGCGCTTGTGATCCAGCGCGCAGCCGTTCGGGTCCTGGGAGCATCCCACCGCTGAACCTATGGGTGGGCGCCCCCCCGCGCTACCCTCGGAGCCCTGAAACCAATGCCGAATTTGGGTCGCATGCGCGTGCTGGTGATCGACGACGACCGCTCCATCCGCCGGTCCATCGAGAAGTTCCTCGGAGACCTCGGGTATGCCGTGAGCACCGCCGAAGACGGGATCTCGGGCCTGAAGGAGATCGAGCGCGGCGATTGTGACGTGGCGCTGCTCGACCTCGGGCTCCCGGGCCTCGACGGGCTGGAGGTGCTCGCGCGGCTCCAGGGCCGCGATGGCATCGCGCCGATCATCGTGATCTCGGCCCGCGACGACATGCGCACCACCATCACCGCGATGCAACGCGGCGCCTGGGACTACGTCGTGAAGCCCCTCGACATCGAGCGCCTGCGCATCACCGTGCAGCGCGCGATCGAGTCGCGGGAGATGTCCAAGCGCATCGACGGGCTGGTGGAGACCCTCGCGCGGGACTTTCAGGTCGACAACCTCGTGGGGCGAACCCCCGCGATGCGCGAGGTCTTCAAGACCATCGGGATGGTCTCCACCAACCGCGCCACCGTGCTCATCACGGGCGAGAGCGGCACGGGCAAGGAGCTCGTGGCCCGGGCGATTCACTTCGCGGGCGACTCCCGCGACCAGCCCTTCGTCGCGGTGAACTGCTCGGCCTTTCCGCGCGAGCTGCTGGAGAGCGAGCTCTTCGGCCACGCCCGGGGGGCGTTCACCGGCGCCGTCTCTGACAAGCCCGGGCGCTTTCAACTCGCGGGCGCGGGCACCCTCTTTCTCGACGAGATCGGCGAGCTCCCGGTGGACCTCCAGGCCAAGCTCCTGCGCGTGGTGCAGGAGCGCACCTTCGAGCGCGTGGGCGACCCCAAGCCCATCGCCCTCAAGGCCCGCATCGTGACCGCCACGCACCGCGACCTCAGCGCGATGGTCCGCGAGGGCACATTTCGCGAGGACCTCTACTACCGCCTGCGGGTCGTCGAGGTGCGCCTGCCCCCGCTGCGCGAGCGCCGCGAGGACATCCCCGCGCTGGTGGAGCACCTGCTCTCGAAGATCAGCCGCGAGCTGCACAAGCGCATCCGGTACGTGTCGCGCGAGGCCCTCGACGTGATGACCCGCTACCCCTGGCCGGGCAACGTGCGCGAGCTCGAGAACGCGCTGACCCGCGCCGCGGTGATCTCCAAGGGCGACGTGCTCGAGGCCGACACCCTGCCCATCGCGGTCGATGACGTCGAGGAGCCCGCCGCCGCGACCCCCGACGACGACGACGCCGTCGAGAGCCCCGAGGCCCCGGGGGCCGTCGACCTGCGCACGATCCCCTCGCTGCGCGACGTGGAGCGCCGGCACATCGAGCTCGTGCTCGGCGCCACGGGCTGGAACAAGCGCCGGAGCTGCGCGGTGCTCGGCATCACGCGCCCCACCCTCGACCGCAAGATCAAAGACTTCGCCCTGGAGAGACCGCGGTGAACTGGCTGGTCTCCGCCGCGCTGTTCGCGTCCGCGATCATCGCCCTGCTCATGCGCCGCATCGGGCGCGACGCCGGAGGCCGCGCCGACACGAGGTACTTCCAGCGCGTGGGGTGGGTCTTCTCCGCGGGCCTGCTGCTGCTCCCCGTGGGGCTCCTCGCGGGGCTCCCGCCGCGGCACCCCTTCATCCTCATGGTGGGCATGGGCAGCGCCTACCTCTCGGTCTACCTCCTCGCGCTCTTCGCCTACAGCTTCCCCCGCAACGAGCGCGCGCCCCTGGCCCTGCGCCTGAGCCTCGGCGCGCTCACCGCCGCGCTGGTGCTGATCACCATGCGCCCGAGCTTCGTCGCCCGCGGCGGCACGCTGCTCATGTCGGCGAGCATGGTCCCCTACTTCGCGCTCACGATGTTCTTCGTGCGGCGCAACTGGAAGGCGGCCACCGCCCCCGACTCGCACACCCCCTCGCTCCCCGTGACCCTGGTGCAGCTCGCGGTGGTCTCCCCGTGGCTCGCGAGCTTCGTGGCCTTCACCGCCCTCGCGCCGCACCTGCCGCAGCCCATGCCCACGTGGATCTACCTCCTGCAGGCGCTCTGCATGGCGATGGTGGTGGTGGGCGGCGTGGCCATCGCGATCCTGCGGTACCACCTCTTCGAGATCCGGGTGCTGATCGGCGAGGCCGTGCTCGCGGTGGCGGCCACAGGGGCCTTCGCGCTCTTCGTGGGCGTCGCCGCCGAGCCCCTCCACGCGAGCCTCTCTGCGTCGCTGAGCCCGGGCTTCGCCGCGCTGGTCATCGCGGGCGTGCCGCCGCTGCTGGTGCACGCGGCCATGTCGCTGCTCGACCGCTGGACCGACGACGCCCGCCTCGCCCGCGGCGCCGTCGCGGCCGAGCGCGCGCTGCTCGACCAGACGCTCAGCGCCACCGCGCGCATGGTCGACCCCGACGCCGTGCTCGAGGTGGTGATGGGCGCGATGCGCGAGGCCACGGGCGGCGAGGTGCGCTTTCTGCGCGGGTCGACGAAGGTGGTGCAGGGGGAGCACGCGCCCGCGCCGACCTCGCTGCAGGCGTCGGCGGCCGAGCGACCGCACGCGTTCTGGAGCGTGGAGCACCGCCCCGAGCTGCCCGAGGACCTCGGCGCGTGGATGGACGCCGAAGACGCCGCGCTGGTCGTGCCCGTGCGCCGCGACGAGTCGCTCTATGGGTTCCTGGTGGTGCGGGGCGCGCCGCGGGTGCCGCGGGCGGCGGCCATGCTGTGCGCGCGGCTCGGCGAGCACCTCGCGCTGAAGCTGCAGAACTTCGCGCTCTACGCCGACGCGGCCCTCGCCGCGCGAGAGCTCGCGGACTACCGCGCGTTCCTCGAGAACCTCGTGGAGTCGCTGCCCGTGGGCGTCGCCGCCGTGGGGCCCGACATGAGGGTCGTGTCGTGGAACCACGCGCTCGAGCGGCAGTCCGGCATCTCCCGCGCGCGCGCCATGGGCGCGGACTATTTCAACGACCTCTTCCCGCAGTTCAAGCTCGACCCCGGGGCCCTCGACACCATCACTGCGATGCAGCGCGACCCCTCGTCCGTGGTCACCCGCCCCGCGGTGGAAGTGCTTGGGCCGCAGGGGGTTCGGTATCAAGACATCCTCGTGGCGACCTTTCGCGACCGCCACGGGAGCCCCAGCGGGGTGGTGGTGATCACCGACGACGTCACCGACCGCGTGCGGCTCGCGCAGGAGCTCGAGGAGTCGCGCCGCCTCGCCTCGCTGGGCGCCTTCGCCGCGGCCATCGCGCACGACATCCGCACGCCGCTCACGTCGATCCAGATGAACGTGCAGATCCTGCGGTCGCGGGCCGAGCTGCGCGACTCCGACCGGGAGTACCTCGACATCGCGCAGGACGAGATCGCGCGGCTCACGCGCTCCGTCGGGGAGATTCTGGAGTACGCCCGCCCGCTCACCCTGGACCTCGCGCAGGAGGACCTCGGCGAGCTCATCGACGACCTCGCGCGCAGCGTGTCGACGCTCTACGCCGAGCGGAGCGTGGAGGTGCGCGTGGCCCGAGACCCCGACGACGCCTGCGTCACCGCGGTGGACGCCACCCGGCTGCGCAAGGCGCTGCTGAACCTCCTCGACAACGCCGTCGACGCCACCGAGCCCGGCGGCGCGGTCACCCTCCGGCTCACGGCCGACAGCGGGTCCGTGACCCTCGCGGTGGAGGACCGGGGCCGCGGCATCGCCCCCGAGAACCTCGCCCGGGTCTTCGACCCCTTCTTCACCACGCGCCCCGACGGCACGGGGCTGGGCCTCGCCATCGCGCGCAAGGTGGTGCGCGCCCACGAGGGCACCCTGGAGGTCGAGAGCGACGCCGCGCGCGGCACCCGCTTCACCCTCACCCTCCCGCGAGACCGCCGCGTGCGCTCGCTGCCCTCGATGCCTCCGGTGATGTACCCCGACCCCTTTCGCGCGTCGGGCGTGCGCCCGGGCATCGGCCCCGCGCTGGTGTCGAACGACAACGCCCCGGCGTGACCCGCAGGGAACCTCTCGCCCGCCGCGGCGTCTCCTCTCCGGCGTCGCTTCGTGCGAGCGTCACCGCCCCGGAGGTCCCCTCGTGCGCACCCGCCCCCTCGTGCTCGCCCTCTCCCTCGCCCTCGGCTGCGGCCGTGGTCGGCGCGCCGTGCCCGCGTGTGACCACGGCGCGCCCGGCTTCACCGCCTACCCCGCGGCCTGCACCCACGCCGACTGCCGCGCGTGCGTGGGCGAGCTCAGCGCGCTCTGGGCCCGCCGCGCCGAGTCCCCCGCCCGCGCCGCGTTTCGCCAGCGCTTCATGCGCGCCTCGGCCGACGCCCGCGACGAGTTCGCCCGCGCGCAGCGCCCCGACGGCGCCTACCCCCTGGAGCACTGCACCGCCGGCCTCGCGCCCGGCTCGTCGTGCGCGACCTACTCCCCCTACTGCGTCGCGGTGCTCGGCGACGCCCTGCGCAGCGGCGAGACCCCCATGCGCTGGCGCGTGCAGATCGACGTCGCCGTGGGCAAGTCGTGCGACCGCTCGCGCGACGAGATCCTGCAGCGGCTGAGGGTCTGCGCGCCCTTCGCCGACGCGGCCGTGTGCGAGAGCGCCGGTTGCACCGCCTGCCTCGCGGGCCACATCGCCGCGCTCACGGTGCTCGCACCGGTCATCGACAACCCCGAGCGCCTCGAGCAGTTCGTCGCGCTCGTCGACGCGACCCCCGAGCTGCTCGCGCGGGCCACCGTCGACGCCCTCGGCGCGCCCGATCCGCCCGCCGACGTCGAGCCGCAGGTCGCGCAGCGCGCGGTGCGGCACCACTGCATGTCGCTCCTGCGTCGGAGCGCCGCGCCGCCCCCCATGGCCTGCGACGCGCGCCTCGCCTCGGTGCTGCGAGAGCCCACCTACGCCGACTTCGAGCGCGCGTGGACCGCCGTGCTCGGCGCGCGCCCCGAGGTGCGGGGCTCGACCGTCGACGCGCTGCTCCGCGGCCTCGCCCAGGGGCGCGCCCTGCCCGAGGCGCTGCGCCCGCAGCTCCGCGCGCTGCCCGCCGCCGAGCGCGCCGCGGCCCTCCGACGCGTGCTCTCGCGCCCGGTGGATCCGAGCGTCCTCGCCGCGCTGCAGCAGGAGTTCACCCTCGCCGCGCCGGGCGAGCCGCTGCCCTCACCGCCGACGAACGCAGCGCCCGCGCCCGCGCCCGCGCCCGCGCCTCGCCCCGCGGGCGGCGGCGGCGGGATCCCCGCGCTGCACCTCCCCGCATCGCCCACCTGACGCGCGAGAACCCCCGCGCACGAGCTGCCCCTGGCGCGTCGACGTGACGAGCCCCCGCGGTCGCCGTGGCCTGACTTGACGGTCTCTTCGCGTGTCGCGTAGCGCTCGAGGCAACAGCCCATGAACCCCCTGCTCCGACGCCTCGCGGTCGTCTTCGTGCTGATGGCTCTCGGTTGCGCAGACAGCGCGGCCGTCGGGACCGTCGTGGCGTGCGCCGCGAACCAGACCAATTGCGGTGGCGTCTGCGCAGACCTGCTGGTGAACCCCGCGCACTGCGGCCGCTGCGGCGTCACCTGCGAGGGCGGCGCGCGCTGCGTCGACGGTCGCTGCGAGCCCGCGGCGTGCCCCACCG
This sequence comes from Polyangiales bacterium, assembly GCA_044376155.1. Classification (GTDB taxonomy): domain Bacteria; phylum Myxococcota_A; class Polyangia; order Polyangiales; genus JAWKRB01. The sequence continues at coordinate 7,581 of JBILLI010000077.1, read as the reverse complement.
GCGAGCGCGCGTGCGGCGGACAGTGCGTCGCCGTCGCCACGAGCGCGTCGCACTGCGGCGGCTGCGGCGTGGTCTGCGAGGCGGGGCAGCGCTGCGTCGACGGCGCGTGCGTGGTCTCGTGCGGCGCGGCGGGCACCGCGTGCGGCGGCGCCTGCGTCGACACCGCGCGCGACCCGCGGCACTGCGGAGCGTGCGGAAACGCTTGTGCTGCAGGGCAATCGTGCGCCGACGGGCGCTGCGCGGTCTCGTGCGGCGGGGGCACCACGGCGTGCGACGGCGCGTGCGCCGACACCCAGCGCGACCCGCGGCACTGCGGCGCGTGCGGGACGCCGTGCGCGACGGGGCAGTCCTGCGAGGGCGGACGCTGTCAGCTCGTGTGCGGCGCGGGCGGCACCGCGTGCGCGGGGGCGTGCGTGGACGTCACGCGCGACGAGCGCCACTGCGGCGGCTGCGGCAGCGCGTGCGCCGCGGGCGAGCGCTGCGAGGCGGGGCGCTGCGCGTCGGCGTGCGCGGCCGGGACCGCGCGCTGCGGGGGCGCCTGCACCGACACGGCGCGCGACGAGCGCCACTGCGGCGCGTGCGACGCGGCCTGCGCGATGGGGCAGTTCTGTGTCGAGGGGCGCTGTCAGTCGGCGTGCCCCACGGGCAGCGTGGGCTGCGCGGGCGCCTGCGCCGACACGTCGCGTGATCCGAGGCACTGCGGCGCGTGCGGAAACGCTTGCGCCGCAGGGCAATCGTGCGTCGAAGGGCGCTGCCAGACGGTGTGCGCCGCGGGCGCCGCGGCCTGTGATGGCGCGTGCGTCGACACCGCGCGCGACCCGCGGCACTGCGGCGCGTGCGGCGCGGCCTGCGCCGTCGGACAGTCGTGCGTGAGCGGGCGCTGCCAGCTCGTGTGCGGAGCCGGAGGCACATCCTGCGGCGCCTCGTGCGTGGACGTCTCGCGCGACGAGCGCCACTGCGGTCGCTGCGACGGCGCCTGCGCGTCGGGGGAGCGCTGCGTCGCCGGGCGCTGCGCCTCGGTGTGCGCCGCGGGGACCACGCTCTGCGGGGACGCGTGCGTGGACACGTCCCGCGACGAGCGCCACTGCGGCGCGTGCGGGAGCGCGTGCGCGACAGGGCAGTCGTGCGTCGGCGGCCGCTGCCAGGTGGTCTGCGGACCGGGCACCGCGCTGTGCGGCGGCGCCTGCATCGACGCCGCGCGCGACCCGCGGCACTGCGGCGCCTGCGGGATGGCCTGCGGGACGGGGCAGCGCTGCGAGTCGGGTCGCTGCGAGTCGGTGTGCGCGTCGGGGACCACGGCCTGCGGCGGGACCTGCGCCGACATGACGACGAACGCGTCGCACTGCGGCCGCTGCGGCGTCGAGTGCCCGACGGGGCGGGTGTGCGCGGGGGGATCGTGCGTGTGCCCGACGGGGCAGACCCTGTGCGGCGGCGCGTGCGTCGACACGAGCAGCAGCGCGACGAGCTGCGGTCGCTGCGGCGCCGCGTGCGCCGCGGGGCAGGAGTGCGTCGCGGGGGCGTGTCGATGCCCCTCCGGGGGGACGCTGTGCAGCGGGGCATGCGTCGACACCACCACCAGCATGACGAACTGCGGGCGCTGCGGCACGACGTGTCGGTCCACCGAGGCGTGCGTGGCGGGGGCGTGCGTGCCGCAGATCCAGTGCCTGCGGGACTTCCTCGCGACGCCGAGCTGCGGCCTTCTGCCCATCAACGACGCCAACGACTGCGGCGCGGGACCGACGGTGGAGCGATTGCGCGACACCATCGCCGGCGGCACGCGCACGTCGAACCGGATCAACTTCGACCTGCCGGTCACGCTCTCCCCGGGGGACGCGATCCGCTACGAGGCCGTGGTGACCGCGCCCGGCGCGTGCTGCGGAGGGACCATCGTCGACTCCTCGCTCCGAACACCGACGGACGTGGTGTACGTGAGCGACAGCGTCATCGCGCCGCGCTCGAGCTCGGACTTCGTGAACATCGGCGCGAGCTTCAGCCCGATGGCCTGCGCGCAGTTCTCCCAGCACGTGCTGGCGCTCTCGGTGAACACCATCGCCGACTGGTCCGTCACCCGGGTCGTGACGCGCACGCCGAACTTCAACGCCGGGGGCACGAGCCCGAGCGCGGCGCCTCCGCTGCGCAACGACCCCACCAGCGGTCGCGTGTGCGCGCGCGCCTGCGGCGACACCCGACGCTTCTGCAGCGGCGACGACCGGCAGTACCACCAGCTCACGCTGCCGCCGCGGTCCGTCGCCTACATCGAGGCCGCGTACCGCGCCCTGGGCCGAGACGCCATCTGCGGCCTCACGCTGCTGCGCACCGACGGCGTCGCGGTCTGCGACCTCCAGAGCGAGCTGGTGTCCACGACGGAGCTGTACCGCAGCCGCGTCGTGAACAACGGCGACACCGCCCGCACGCTGGTGCTCAGCCCGGGGTGCACGCTGTACGGCGGTCGGTGGAACCTCGCGGTGGGGGTCGACCCGCTGCCGTAGACACCGCCCTCCCCCGCGCGGTCGTCCACCGCCGTGCGGGCGCTGGCACGGACCGTGGAATGGCCCCTCCCCGAGGAGTCATCCCCATGAGACACGCCGCGATCCTTTCCCTTCTGCTTCTCTCCTCCGCGGGCTGCGCCGCGCAGCTTCGCGCGCAGGGCTCTCCGCAGGGCCCCACGGTGCGCGCGACGGTGCAGGGCGACGCCCGCGCCACCGCCGCCGCCGGCATCCTCGCCGCGAGCCTCGCCGCCCTCGCCGAGGGTGGGTCCGGGGATTCACAGCCCGCCGCGCCCTCCCCGGTTCACACCCCGGCGGTGGCCGCGGTGGCGGGCGGGGTGAGCGTGATGGTGGGCGGGGTGGTCCTCGTCGACGCCGACACTGGCGCGTCGCTGCGCACGGTCTCTGAAGGCCGGGTGCGCGTCGCGGGCTCCGAGGGCGCGCTCGCGGGCGCGTCGATCACCGCCGGACGGCTCCGGGTGCGCGAGCTCGCGGGCCGGGTCATCGTGGTCGACGGCACGCTCACGGTGAGCACCGGCCGCACGCTCCGCGCGACGCAGGGCGAGATCACGGTCGAGCCCCGCGACGGCGCGACCTGCGCGGTGCGCGAGGGCTCGCTGATGGTCGACGCGGGGGCGGCGAGCGTCGCGTCTCCCTCTCCCGCAGAGGCTTCGGTGCGCATCGGGGTGGGCGTGGAGGTGACCGTCGTGCGCGTCGCGCTGGGCGGCGGCCCCGACGTGCTCGGCGGCGGCGCGATGCGCATCGACGGCGCGCCCGACCTCGCGGGGCTGCGGGTCATCGACGGTCGCCTCGACGCCCGCGGCGGCGCGGCGGGGATCAACGCCCGCGTGAGCGCGCGCACCGGCGCCCGGGTGGAGCTCGGGGGCGGCGTGCTGCTGCTCGAAGACGGGCGCGGGCGGAGGTGGCGTTGTCGGGTGGAGGGCGGCGCGATGCAGCTCGAGACCGAGGGCGCGAACCCGCAGGGGGTGGCGGTCTGGGTGCCCTCCGGGGCGAGCCTGCGGGTGAGCGTCACGGTGCAGGGAGACACCCGCCTCGCGCTTACGGGCGACGCGCCCGCGGTGGCCCTCACGACCTCTCCCGTGGCGCTCCCCGCCCGGGTGATGGGGGCCCTCGACGCGCTGATCCTCGCGGCGCCGCAGGGGAGCGCCGAGTCGCTGCGCCTCGCGGCGGCGGTGCAGGTCGCGATCCGTCAGGCCGAGAGCGCCGACCCCGCGGTGTACTCCGTGCCGGTGCGCGGTCGCTCGGTCGCGCTGCTGCTGGATGTCTCGTACTCGATGCGCGACCTCGACCCCTCGGCGGTGTGGTTCGAGCTCGGCCCCGAGGCGCGGCCGACGAAGCTCGACGTGGCCCGCGCGGAGCTGGTGAAGGTGCTGGCGTCGCTGCCCGAGGGCACCACGGTGAACCTCGTGGCCTTCAGCAGCAGCGCCCGCGCGCTCTGGACCGCCCCTCGCGCGGTCGACGGGGCCTCGCTCGAAGAGGCGATCCGCTGGCTCGTCGCGCTGCGCCCGGCGGATGAGACGCACCCCGAGACGGCCATCGAGCTCGCGGCGACGATGCAGCCCGAGCAGATCGTGGTGATCTCCGACGGCCGCCCCAGCGGCGACGACGACGACGGCCGCAGCCTGCTCGGGTTCGTGCAGGGCATCGCCGTGCGCACCCGCCTCGATGTTGTGGGTGTGGGCCCCGACCAGGACCGGGATTTTCTCGCCGCCCTCGCCCTCAGCGGCCGCGGGAGCCTGCGCATGCGCTGAGCCGTTGGGGTGCGCAGATCGGTGCGCGGCCCCGGTGCCCGTGTGCCGCGAACTTGCACCGCGCGCGCGGCGGCGTGATGGTGCGCCGCACGCACGATGCTGACGCTCATCCCTCCCGCGAACTGCGTCACCCCGCTCCCCCCCGAGCGCGACTATCCCTTCGCCCAGACACCCCTCACGGTGGCCTTCGCCGACCGCGACGACCTGCTGCACGTCGAACCGGGTTCGCCCGTGCGCCTCGCCGCGGTGCCCGAGCTCTCGATGGACGACGCCTACCTCCTGCTCCCGCTGCGCGCCCGCGACAGCCTCCTGCGGGCCTTCGCCCGGGGTCGCGCGGGGGCCCTCGCGGCGTGGCTCGACGGCGCGCGGGTGCTTCGCGGCGAGGTCGAGCGCGTGCGCGGCCCGCGGATCTGGGTGGCCGACGTCTGGCGCGCGGCGGACGTGCTCCGAGGCCCAGCCGCGGCGGTGCTCCGCGAGCGCGGCGACGACGCCCTGCGTGCGGTGAACGCGCTGCCCTGGGTGCGCTCCCTCGCGCACGGCGGGCTCCTCGACCGCGACGGCCTCGCCACGCTCCAGGACCGCGACGCCTACGTGGGCGTCTCTCGCCGCGGTGTTGAGGGCCTCGGCCTCGGTCGCGACGCGGTGGCCTCGACCTTCGTGTGGAGCGAGCGCGACGGCGACGGCGTGCACGTGCGCGCGGCGGTTTGCGCCGACGACGACGAGACCGTGACCTGCCTGCTCGCGCCCGTGTTGCTCGCGGCGGGTGCGTAGCCGCGCGATCTCGCGTAGTCTCGGCGCCGACCGGTGGCAGCACGATCGAACAAGAAGCCCGCCCGCGAGGAGCGACCCGCCGCCCGCGAGGAGTCTGAGCCCGAGGCCCAGCAGCCCGAGGGCGATGGCGCCGACGACCAGGACCTCGGCGAGCTCGCGGGGGAGGTGATCTCCGAGGTCGAGCTCGTCGATCCCCACCTGCCCGAGGAGCGTGACCCGCGGGGGCTCTCGCGGCCCGATCCGCTGCACCAGTACATGCGCGAGATCCAGCGGCACCCGCTGCTCACGCCCGACGAGGAGCAGACGCTCTCGAAGCGCTACGCGCAGACCGGCGACGTGACCGCCGCGGCGCGCATGGTCACCGCGAACCTGCGCCTCGTGGTGAAGATCTCCTTCGAGTACCGCCGCGCCTACCGCAACATCATGGACCTCGTGCAGGAGGGCAACATCGGCCTCATGCAGGCCGTGAAGCGCTACGACCCCTACCGCGGGGTGAAGCTCTCGTCGTACGCGGCGTGGTGGATCCGGGCGTACATCCTGCGGTTCATCTTGAACAACTGGCGGCTGGTGAAGGTCGGCACCACGCAGACGCAGCGCAAGCTCTTCTTCAACCTCAACAAGGAGAAGCAGCGGCTCGCGACGCTGGGCATCGACCCCACCTCCGCGGAGATCGCGCGCCGCCTCGACGTGCCCGAGCAGGAGGTCATCGACATGGACCGACGGCTCTCGGGCAATGAGCTCTCCCTCGACGCGCCCGTCGGTGACGCCGACGGCAGGGCCACGTCGCGCCTCGACCTGCTCCCCTCGGGCGACGCCCGCGCCGACGACGCGCTCGCGGGCGCGGAGCTCGACGAGATGGTCCGCGGGCGGCTCAGGGCCTTCGCGAGCACGCTCACGGGCAAGGACATCGAGATCTTTCGCGACCGCCTGCTCGCCGACGAGCCCGTGACCCTGCAAGAGATCGGCGACCGCTACGGCATCTCGCGCGAGCGCGTGCGGCAGCTCGAGAAGCGCCTGCAAGACAAGCTCCGGGTGTACCTGAAACATGAGCTCGGCGAAGCCCTCCAGTCCGAGCCCTGAGGCCGCCCTCTCGGTCGTCGCGACCCCCATCGGCAACCTCGGCGACATCACCCTGCGCGCGCTGGAGACCCTGCGCGGGTGTGACCTGATCCTCGCCGAAGACACCCGCACCACGCGCGCGCTCTGCGCGGCGCACCACATCGACCGCCCCCTCGCCCGCCTCGACGACCACGCCTCCCCCGCGCGCGTCGGCGAGCTCGTGGCGCGCCTCGCGGCGGGGGAGCGCATGGCCCTGGTGAGTGATGCGGGCACGCCGCTGGTGAGCGACCCCGGCGCGATGTTGGTGCGCGCGGCCCTCGACGCGGGGGTGGCGGTGCAGTGCCTCCCGGGCGCGAGCGCGGCCCTCGCGGCGCTGGTGCTCTCGGGCCTCGGCGGCGGTGGGTTTCGCTTCGTGGCCTTCCTCCCGCGCGAGGGGGTGGCGCGCAAGCACGCCCTCGCGGCCATCGCGCGCGACCCGCTGCCCACGGTGCTCTACGAGTCGCCCGAGCGCGCGCCCGAGACGCTGCGTGACCTCGCGGCGGTGTGCGGCGACGACCGCCGCGCGAGCGTGTCGCGCGAGATCACCAAGCGCTTCGAAGAGACCCTGCGCGGCACCCTCGGGGAGCTCTGCGCGAAGGTCACCGAGGCGCTGCGCGGCGAGGTCGCCATGGTGATCGACGGGCAACACCAGGACGAAGCCGCCACCGTGAGCGACCTCGACGCCGCGCTGGACCACTGCCTCGCCGCGGGCATGCGCCCCTCCGAGGCGGCCCGCGAGGTGGCCCGCGCGCTGGGGATGAAGCGCGCCGATGTCTACGCCCGCGCGCTCGCCCGCGCCGCGGAGCGCGAAGGGTGATCCGCGGGGGGTTGCTGCTCGTACTCGTCGCGTGTGTGACGACGCGCGCGCCAGCTCCGCAGGAGGGTCAGTGCGGCGCGCCCCCGCGGCCGGTGCGCGGGAACAACGTCTACGGCGAACACGGGACCCTCGCGGGCCCGCGCGCAAACCCTTCGCGCTGAACCCGCCCCGCGGCGCGTAGAATGGCCGTGCGGCGCGAGGCGACCGCGGTCAGCGAGGAGGAGTGCGAATGCGACGGTTTCTTGCAGGCGGAATGTTGGTGGCGGCGCTGGGCGGTGGGTGTGTGGTCGAGACGACGAGCACCCTCGGGACGAACAACTACCGCCCCTACAACGGGGCGCTGCCGGCGTACACCCAGACCCACACGTCCTCGGGCTGGGGTGACAACGCCTTCTCCTACCGCGGGATGCTCACCCTGAAGCTCCGCGTCGATTGCCCCGCGCGCCCCGGAGGCGGGGGCAGCCTGTGGGGCACCGACGTGTACACCGACGACAGCTCGATGTGCGAGGCGGGCGTTCACGCCGGGCGCATCAACAGCGCGGGGGGCCCGGTGATCGTCGAGATCCGTGCGGGCCAGCGCTCGTACCAGGGCAGCACGCGCAACGACACCACCAGCGGCGACTACGGGAGCTGGGAG
>JBILLI010000592.1:0-4874 GCA_044376155.1 Polyangiales bacterium | reverse complement strand
CGCCGGGGGAGGTCATGAGCTCGCGCAGGCGTTCGACGTAGAGGCTCATGCGGTCGCCCGCGGCGGCGAGGCGGGCGACGTGGGCGAGGAGCTCGCGCGCGCCAGACTCCGAGGCCGCGCCGTTGCGCACCACCACCCGCACGAGGTCGCCGTCGCGGTCGAGGGACACCGTGGCGTGCGGCGCGGCGGGCACGGGCTCGCCGTACTTGATCGCGTTCTCGACGAGCTCTGAGGCGGTCATCACCGTGGCCTCGCGGGCCTCGGCGGGGAGGTCGGCGAGCAGCGCCTCCACCTTGTCGCGAACGTCTTGAACCTCGGACCACATGGTGCGAAGCGGCATGTCGAGGAGCGCCATGGTCGTTACTTTCTTGGGAAAGATCAATTGCTTAGTGGTTCTCGCCGTACCGGATGCGGATCGCGTCGGGCGCGATCATCTCCAGGGGCTTGAGGTTCGCGCGCTGCCAGAGCACCGCGGCGTCGGCGAGGACCACCAGGCGGTAGCGCCGCGCGGGCGGCTCCGCGGCGATCCACGCGACCCAGCGGATGAACATCCCCAGCGCCGACGAGTTGATCTGCTTCACGCGCCGCACGTCGAGCACGAGGTCGCCGCCGCCCGCGGCGCAGGCGTGCACGCGGTGAAAGTGCGGCACCAGGGTCTGCTCGGGGTCCCGCGGGGTGATCGTGCCCTCCAGCACCACGCGCCCCGCGGCGTCGACGCGCACGGAGAACGAGCGGTGCGTGAGGGGCGCCACCGCGGCGAGCTCCGCGGCCGCGCGGGGGCTGTGCGCCTCGCGCGGGACCTCCACGGGCGCGCCCCGGAGCATCGCGAGGGCCTGCGCGGCGCTCTGCGGTCGGTGCGCGGGGTCGTGCGCGAGGCACGCGCGGGTCAGCGCGGCCACGGCGGGGTCGTCGAGCGACACCCCCGCGGGCGGAGACACCACCTCGCCCCGCTGCAGCGAGCCCACGCGGTCGCGCCCGCGAAAGGGGTGCATCCCCGTCGCGAGCTCGTGCAGGATCACCCCGAACGAGAACAGGTCCGCCCGCGCGTCCACCGGACGGCCGAGGATCATCTCCGGGGCCATGTACGGCAGCGTGCCCGCCATGGTGCCTTCGCCCGGATCGTCCCCCGGGCGCCAGCGCCGCGCGACGCCGAAGTCCAAGAGCTTCAGCGCGCCTGACTGCGTCACGAAGAGGTTGTCGGGCTTGAGGTCCAGGTGCAGCACCCCCACGGCGTGCGCCGCCTCGAGGCCCGCGAGGGCGTCGGCCGCCCACGCGCGCACCTCGTCGGGTGTGGGCCTGCGCGCCGCGAGCACCTCACGGAGCGTCCCGCCCCGCAGGAGTTCCATCACGATGTACGCGCTGCCCTCGTGGGACTCGAGCTCGTAGATGGTCACCACGTTGGGGTGGTTGAGCGCCGCGAGGGCCCGGGCCTCGTCGAGCGTGCGACCATCTGCGCGGGTCGCGACCTTCAGCGCCACCTCGCGCTGGAGGTTCAGGTCCTCGGCCGCGTGGATGTGCCCCATCCCCCCGGTGCCGATGTGCCGCAGGACCTTGTAGTGCCCGAGCACCGCGCCGGGCGCGAGGGGCCCCTGCGCGGGCGCGCCGCTCGACGGCAGCCGCGCCTCGGTGGCCACCTGGGTCTCGTCGCCGCGGGAGCCACCCCCCGAGGGTGCAGGCGTGTAGGGTTTGTCCGCGCTCATGGGCGCTGCTTCGTCGAGGTCATCGTGGCTCTCGTGCGGCGCCGTCCCCAGACGGCGAGAACACCGCGCTTCAAGAGCCGGGCCGCCGCCCATCTCGCCGGGGTGCCCCGCGAAAATCAGGGCCTCGTGCTGGCACGGTGCCACCGACGACGCTGGCACGGCGTGCCACGTGCCACGGGCACAGGGCGGCGCGCACTTCTCGCTAGGCCCCGTCACGGGCGCCGTGGCAGCATCAGGGGCCGTGAACATCCTTTGTGTCGCGTCGGAGCTGAGCCCCCACGCGAAGACCGGCGGCCTCGCCGACGTGGCCGCGGCGCTGCCCCGGGCCCTGCGCCGCGCGGGGCACGACGTGCGCACCTTCATCCCGCGCTACGACCGCATCGCCGCCGCGCCGCTGGGCCTGGAGAGCGCGCTGGAGCCCTTCGAGGTGCGCCTCGGGGACCACCGTTACACCATGCACGTGCTCGGCACCGACCGCGAGCCGGGGAACTACTTCGTGCACTGCCCGGCGCTCTACGCCCGCGGGGAGATCTACACCCGCGACGACGACGAGCACCGGCGCTTCATCGCGCTCATCTACGCCGCGCTCATGGCCGCGCAGCGCATGGGCTTCGCGCCCGACGTGATCCAGTGCAACGACTGGCAGGCCGCGCTGCTCCCGCTCATCCTGAAGTGCCGCTTCGGGTGGGACGCGCTCTTCGCCCACACCCGCACGCTGCTCACGATCCACAACCTGAACTACCAGGGCACCTTCGCCGCGAGCGCCCTGCCCGACACGGGCCTCGGTGACTCCGCCCACCTCTTCCATCAAGACCAGCTCCGCGAGGGGCGCATCAACCCCCTGCTCCACGGGATCCTCTACGCCGACGGGGTGAGCACGGTGTCGCCCACCTACGCGAAGGAGATCCAGACGCCCGCCCACGGCGCGCGCCTCGACCCCTTCTTGCGCGCGCGGCGCAGCACCGTGGTGGGGATCCTCAACGGCGTTGATGGCGACGACTGGACCCCCGAGACCGACGCGCTGCTGCCCTATCGCTACGGCGCCGACGACCTCTCGGGCAAGGAGCGCAACAAGGAGGCCCTGCTGCGCGACCTCGGGCTCCCCTACGTGCCCGGCGTGGCCCTCTTCGGCGTGGTGTCGCGGCTGGTCTCGCAGAAGGGCCTGGACCTCCTCGCCGAGGTGATGCCCGAACGCTTGTCCCGCAAGGACATCCAGCTCATCGTGCTCGGCAGCGGAGAGCCCGCGCTGGAGGAGATGTTCGCCCGGATGCAGCGCGCGTATCCGAAGCAGGTGTGCTTCTACCAGGGGTACTCGAACCCCCTCGCGCACCGCATCGAGGCCGGGGCCGACCTCTTCTTGATGCCCTCGCGCTACGAGCCCTGCGGGCTCAACCAGATGTACAGCCTGCGCTACGGCACCGCGCCCATCGTGCACCGCACGGGCGGCCTCGCCGACACGGTGACCCCGTGGGACGCGCGCACCGGGCGGGGTGACGGCTTCGTGTTCGACCACCACGACGCCGCCGGCCTGCGCTGGGCCGTGGCCGAGGCGCTGAAGGCGTACCGGGACCCGGCGCAGTGGCGCAGGATCCAGCGCAACGGGATGTCCAAGGACTTCTCCTGGGACCGCCAGGCGAAGGTCTACGAGCTGCTGTTCGAGCGGTTGAAGGGGTAGCGCCATGCACGTCGTGCTCATCGAGCCGCGGTTCCCGACGAACCAGCGGCTGTTCGTGAAGGCCCTGGCCGAGATCGGGGCCACGGTCACCGCCATCGGCGAGGGGTCCAAGGCGTCGCTCTCCGACGAGCTGCGGCAGTGCCTCACGCACTACGAAGAGGTCTCCAACGTCTGCGACGAGGGCGCGGTGCTGCAGGCGCTGCGCTTCATCCACGGCCGCAAGACCGTGGACCGCGTCGAGGCCACGGTGGAGGCCCACATCCTCTCCACGGCGCGGGTGCGCGAGGCCCTGGAGATCCCGGGCACGTCGTACCGCACGGCCTTTCTGTGCCGCGACAAGCCCGCGATGAAGGAGGCCCTGCGCGCGGGGGGTGTGCCCTGCGCGCAGTCGGGCAGCGCGAAGACCGTCGAGGACGTGCTCGAGTTCGTCGAGCGCGTGGGCTACCCCATCATCCTCAAGCCGCGCGACGGGGCGGGCGCGTCGGGGGCCGCGCGGGTCGACAGCGACCGCGAGATCGAGCCCGCGCTGCGGGCGTTGGGCGCGTGGGGCACCGGGCGCAGCGTGGCGGTGGAGGAGTTCCTCGACGGCCACGAGGGCTTCTACGACACCCTCACGCAGCGCGGCGAGGTGGTGCACGACTTCGCGTCGCACTACTACCCCAACGTGCTCGAGGCGATGCGCACGCGGTGGATCTCGCCGCAGATCGCGGTGACCAACCGCATCGACCGGGCCGAGGGCTACACCGAGCTGAAGGCCCTGGGGCAGAAGGTGATCGAGATCCTCGGCATCGAGACCTCGGCCACGCACATGGAGTGGTTCTATGGGCCGAAGGGGCTGAAGTTCTCGGAGATCGGCTGCCGCCCGCCGGGCGTGCGCACCTGGGACCTCTACAACGTCGGCAACGACATGGACCTCTACCGCGAGTGGGCCCGGCTCATCTGCGGCCTGCGCCCGGCGCAGCGGCCCTCGCGGCGGTACTCCACCGGGATGATCGCCCTGCGCCCCAGCCAGGACGGTCGCATCGCGGGGTACAGCGGGGTCGACGCGGTGCGCGCGCGGCTCGACGAGCACATCATCGACTACCACCTGCCGCACGAGGGATCGCCCACGCAGGGCGTCGAGGCGGGCTTCATGGCCAACGCGTGGATGCGCCTCAAGCACGAGGACTACGACGGGCTGCGCGCGGCGATGGACTACGTCGGGCAGACCCTGAAGGTGCACGCGCGGTGAGGGTGTTGCACGACCCGCGACCCCCATCCCCGCCCCTTCCCCTGCTTCGGGGGAAGGGTGGAGAGCCGCGGTCTCGGGGGTGGTCCACGCGTCGCAGGGGTGCGGTCCTCGGACGGCGTAGGAGTGCTTGTGCCGCAAGGGTTTTGATGCGAATGGACCATGGCCACGGCAGCGGTTCACCACCCTTCCCCCGAGGCGGGGGAAGGGCCGGGGATGGGGGCCGTTCGCCATGAGCACGGTGGTCCTGCTCGGGCCGCAGACGGTGAGC
>JBILLI010000076.1:0-16965 GCA_044376155.1 Polyangiales bacterium | reverse complement strand
CTGCCTGGCCGGGCTGGAGCCGGGCGCGGCCCTGAATGCGCAGGAGATCGCCGGGGCGGTTGGGGCGCCCGCGCATTTTCTCTCCAAAGTGCTGCGCAAGCTGGTGCTCGCCGGGCTGGTCTCGTCGCAGAAGGGGCACGGCGGGGGCTTCGCGCTGGCACGTCCGGCGTCGGTGATCCGCTTTGCGGAGATTCTGGAGGCCATGGGGGTCGCGCGCGACGACCACTGCGCCTTCGGCTGGGCGCGTTGCAACCGCCTGAAGCCCTGCCCGATGCACGACGCCTGGGCCGACCTTCGGGACCGCTGTCGCACCTGGGCGGAGTCGCATCACCTCGCCGACATTCGCCCGCAGGAGGTGGAGACCAACGGCCTCCCGAAGATCCCGCCGCGGCGCACGCTGCCCGTGGTCGACGGGCCGCCGAAGCGTGGGCGACGTCCGGCGACCTGATCCCCGCGCCAGATCCCGCGCGGTCGGATACCATCCCTGACACGATGCCCTTTCAGATCGGCGGCGACGAGGTGGTGCACGAAGGGCGATGGATCCGCCTGCTGCGCAGGGAGATCCGCACGCCCGACGGGGCGCTGCACCACTGGGAGATGGTCGAGCGCCGCACCCACGGCCCCATCGTGGCGGTGGTCGCGCTCACCGACGACGACCACGTGCTGCTCCTGCGCACCTACCGCGTGCCCGCGCGCTCGTGGATGCTCGAGGTGCCCGCGGGGCTCATGGACGTGGCCGGCGAGTCTCCCCTCGAGACCGCGAAGCGCGAGCTCCTCGAAGAGACGGGCTACGAGGCCCCACACTGGGAGCCCCTGGTGCGCGGGCACTTCAACGCCGGGCTCACGGCCGACGAGATCGTGTACTTCCTCGCCCGCGGCGCGCGCCGGGTGCGCGCGCCCGAGCATGAGGCGCTGGAGGCCATCGAGGTCTACCCCGTCCCGCGGCTGCGCCTCGCCGAGGTGCTGCAGAACCCCCCGCCCGACACCGGCCTCGACGTGAAGCTCTTCTCGCTGCTCTGGTTCCTCGACGTCCCGCGGTGACCCTCGGTGCCGGATCTCTCGTAGGTCGTGACCGTGAAGAGAATCGCCCTCCTGCTGGCCGTCGTCCTCACCCCCGCGGCGTCGCAGGCGCAGCGCCTGCAACAGGTGTCGCGCGCCGTGCGAGAGGGCCGCGGCCGGGAGCGCCCCTCGAACGACAACAACCCCTCGGGGCGCCGCGCCGAGCCCCGTGAGCGCGCCCCTTCGCGATGGCGCTGGAACCTCTCGCGGAGGTACCTCTCCTACCCCTACGCGCTCGGGGTGGGAGGCTTCGAACTCCCTGGGGTCGACTCGGCCGACACCCGCGGCACGGCCTCGGTGGTCACCCTGGAGGGCGGGCTGGTGCTCCCCGAGCTCGCCCGAGGCTCCCTCAGCGTGCGCGCGATCTTCGGCGCCATCGAGGTCGAGCTGCGCGGCAGCGCCCTCGCCGAACCCGTGGCGCAGGGCGTCGACTGGGCGGGCATCGTGGGCGTGCGCGGCGCCTGGGCGTTCACCGAGGGAGGGCCCGCGCGGGCGAGGGTCATGGCCGGGATGATCTCGTACCTGGACGCCCGCGGAGACGTCAGCGGCGCCGAGATGGGCTTCGGCGTGGACGTCTTTCCGGGCGCGCCGTGGGTGCTCTCGGGGGAGTTCACCGGCGGGGTGCTGGGGCGCGCGGGGCTCCTCAACGGCAGGGCCTCGCTCGGCGTGCTCTTCGGTCGCACCGAGGTGCTCGTCTCCTGGAGCCACCTCTGGCTGCTCCCCTTCGAAGACGGGGTGGTGGTGGACCTCGGCGGCCCCTCTCTGGGCCTGCGCGCCTGGCTGTAAGCGCCAACCTTCTCCCGCGTTCTTCGTCTCAACCCCGATGAAGAACGCGCTCGCTCCCCTGCTCCTCGTCCTCGGCTGCGCCAGCGCGCCGCCGCCGCCCGTGATGACCACCCTCGTGGCCGTCTCGCCGCCGCCTGACACCGTGCTCCTCCTCGCGCAGCCTGCAACTCCGCCGGTCGTCGTGGCGTCGCCGGGTCGCGCGCTGCAGGGACCGGTGGAGATCGCGGGGAGCGCCCCCACGGGGCTGCGCTGCCCTGGGCCGCAGCGCGCCCTCGCCGGCGCACCGGTGCGGCTGCAGGCCGACGGGTTTTCGCAGGGCGCGCGGCTGACCTGGAGCGTCACGCAGGCCCCGCAGGCGCGGTGGTACCGCTTCGCGCCGCGCTTCGACCCCAACGACTCCGACGCGGTGGTGGCGATGGGCGCCGAGGTGCCCTTCACCTCGGTGATCGTCGGCGACTACACCGTGCACCTCGACGCGCGCGACGGCGACGGGAACGTCACGTCGTGCGAGACGCAGGTCTCGATGCTCGGGCACGGGCTGCGCGTCGAGCTCTCGTGGGACACCGAGGGCACCGACGTCGACCTGCACCTCTCGGATCAGGCGTCGCCGCGGTGGTTCACCACGACCGACTGCTACTTCGGCAACCGCACCCCCGAGGGCAGCGCCGAGGCCACACCCCAGGCCCGCTGGCTCGACGTCGACGACACCGACGGGCGCGGGCCCGAGAACATCCGCGTGGACGTACCCCGCACCGACACCGAGTACACCGTCGCGGTGCACTACTACTCCTCCCACGGGCAGCAGGGCCCGAGCCGCGCGCGGGTGAATGTCTATTGTGGGGAGCAGCGCGTCGCCGAGTTCACCCGAGACCTGCACGGAGATCGTGCGCAGTCGAACGACTTCTGGCACGTCGCCGGGGTGCGCTTCGACGGCTCCGGGGCGTGCCAGGTGCGCCCGATGAACCGGGTGCTCCCGCGGAGCGAGGCCGACGCGCGGGGCTGAGCGCGTCGGAGCTCCGCGGCGCGCCCGGGTCGCGATACAACCCCCGTGGGATGTCCTCACCCGCAACGCCGCCGCGCTCCCAGCCCCGCCACTGCGTCGCCCGCGCCGAACCCGCGTCCGCGCGCAGCCCCTCGCCGCGCCCGCGGACACCGCCCGCGCTGGCGTCCTCGAATCACCCGATCGGTGAGTCCGTTGATGCCCGGGCCCCTCGCGCCGAGCACGCGTCGGCTCACCCGTATGCGCGGAGGCCCCTCGATGCGTGATCCCGCCACGACCCCCTCCCGACGCGCCGTGACCCTCGCGGTGACCGTGGCCGCGCTGGGATACTTCGTCGACATCTACGATCTGGTGCTGTTCTCGATCCTGCGCGTGCCCTCGCTGCGCGGTCTGGGGGTGCCCGCGGGTGACATCACCGCCACCGGCGCGCTGCTGCTGAACGTGCAGCTCGCGGGGATGATCGTCGGCGGCGTCGTGCTCGGCGTGCTCGGCGACCGCCGCGGCCGCCTCGCGGTGGTCTTCGGGAGCATCGTGCTCTACTCCCTCGCGAACCTCGCCAACGCCTTCGTGCACACCGTCCCCCAGTACGCCGTGCTGCGCGCCCTCGCGGGCTTCGGCCTCGCGGGGGAGCTCGGCGCGGGGGTCACCCTCGTGAGCGAGCTGCTGCCCGCGAAGCGCCGCGGGGTGGGCACCACCATCGTGGCCAGCGTGGGGCTCACCGGCGCGCTCGCCGCGGGGCTCCTCGCCGAGTGGCTCCTGCGGTCCTACGGCGCCAACGGGTGGCGCATCGCGTACGGCCTCGGCGGGGTCATGGGCGTGGTGCTCCTCGCGCTGCGCGTGGGCGTGTTGGAGAGCGGCCTCTTTCAGCGCGCGAAGGAGACCGACGCGGCCCGCGGCGACCTGCGGCTGCTGCTGCGTCCGGCCGAGCGCGCGGGGAGGTTCGTGCGCGTCGTGCTGGTGGGCACGCCGATCTGGTTCGTGGGCGGGGTGATGTTCGTGTTTGCCCCTGAGATCGGCGGCGCGCTCGGCCTCGCGCAGCGCCCGTCGGGCGGGAGCACGATCTTCTGGTCGTACCTCGGCGTGGTGCTCGGCGACATCGCCAGCGGCGCGCTGAGCCAGGCGCTGCGCAGTCGCAAGCGGGTCATCGCGGGCTTTCTCGCGCTGCTCGTGGTCGCCGTGGCCGCGGTGCTCACGCTGGGCGGCCGCAGCCTCGGGACCTTCTACGGGCTGATGACCCTCGTGGGCTTCGCGACGGGCTACTGGGTGCTCTTCGTGACCACCGCGAGCGAGCAGTTCGGCACGAACCTCCGCGCGACGGTGACCACGAGCGCGCCGAACTTCGTGCGGGGCATGGCCATCCCCGTGACGGCCGGGTGGTTCGCGCTGAAGCCGGGCATCGGGGTGATCCCCGCGACGGCGGTGATGGGCGTGCTGTGCGTGGCGGGAGCCTTCGCGTCGCTGGTCGGGATGCGCGAGAGCTACGACGCCGAGCTCGACTGGCTGGAGCGGTGACTCAGAGGGTGAAGTCGCCGAGGAAGTGCGGGGACGAACGATTGCAGAGCACGTAGCCCGACGAGGTCGCGCGGGTGACGTTCCACCGTCGAATCTCGCGGGTGCCCTGGTTCACGGTCACCGTCACCGGGGTGGAGCCGCCGATGGAGTACGGCGTCGCGCACACGAGGTAGGTGCCTGAGGCGGGCGCGCCCGACCAGAAGACGTTCTCGGGCCCCGTGCCCGACGTGTCATCGCGGTCGAGCTGACCGCCGCACTGCATCGTCGCGCGGTACGAGATCTCGGCGCCGCAGGGCGGCACCACGTGGAGGTCGACGTCGCCCGCGCGCGTCCACACCATGGTGATGCGGAGCTGCCCGTCGCCCACGCAGACGCCGTTGGCGCAGGCCTGACCGCCAGGGCAGACGTTGCCGCAGCGGCCGCAGTTGTTGCGGTCGGTGAGCAGATCGACGCAGCCCGCGGGGCACATCACCCGCGGGGGGAGGCAGGTGACGCAGCCCTCGTCGGCGGTGCCGTTGCAGTTGTCGTCGAGGTTGTTGCCGCAGACCTCCGTGGCGGGCAGGGTCTGGCCCGCGCAGGCCGTCCAGCCCACGCCGGTGCTCGCGGTCTCGCAACGCTGGGTGCCCGCGCGGCAGATGCCGCGGTCGGCGGTGCCCGTGGGGCCGTCGTAGCAGCCGCGGGTGGCGCCGAGGGTGCACGCGCAGCCGGTGTTGGGGTTGCCGTCGCAGTCGCGGTCCATGCCGTCGCAGGTGTCGGCCGTGGGGGTGACCTCGCCCGCGCAGGCGCCCCACGAGGTGCGCCCCATCTTGTTGCGCACACACGTCTCGGTGCCCGCGCGGCACAGGCCCACGTTGGCCGTGGCGGGGTTCGCGGAGTAACACGCCCGGGTGGTGCCCTCGGTGCACACGCAGCCCGTGTTGGGGTTGCCGTCGCAGTCGCGGTCCATGCCGTCACAGGTGTCGGTCGCGGGGAGGACCTCGCCCTCGCACGGGCCCCAGTCGGCGCCGCCCTCGCGCGCGACGCAGAGCTGGTTGCCCGGGCGGCAGGTGCCCACGCCGCGGGTCGCGGTGTCGCCCGAGTAACAGGCCCGGGTGGCGCCCGGGTTGCAGGCGCAGTTCTCGTCGACCATGCCGTCGCAGTCGTCGTCCATGGCGTTGCCGCACGCTTCGACGCCGGGGCGCCCCCAGCCCTCACACGCGGTCCATCGGCCGAACTCGCCGGTGCCCTCGCAGCGGGTCATGCCCTGGCTGCACACGCCCCGCCCGGCGTTCGCGGGGTCGCCGCCGTAGCAGCGCTGGGTCATGCCCGGCACACACGCGCAGTTGTCGTCGGGGGTGCCGTTGCAGTCGTCGTCGAGGCCGTTGCCGCAGGTCTCGGTCGCGCGGCACCCGGGTGGTGCGTCGGTCGCTGCGACGGCGTCGCCCGCGGTCGGCGCGCCGCCGTCGGTGCTCACGAACGCGACGTCACCCCCGACGCCGCTGTCGGACGCGGCGGTCGCGACGTCTCGGCCCGTCACCACATCGGCGCGCGGGGCGTCGACGCCCAGGACCAGCCCGCCGTCGTCGAAGAGCAGACCCACTGAGCCGCCTCCGACGGCCGAGCACCCGGTGAGGACTCCCAGCATGAGCGAGGCGATGCGTGTGGTGCGCATGGTCGGGAAGAAGCTCCTTGATCGCGGTCGACGATCGGCCAGGAGGGATAGAACACCATGAATCCCGCGCCCGCGTCATCAGGGCCCGCGTCGCATCCGCCGCCCGTCGGCAGAATGACCTCAGAAGCGCGGGTCAGGATGGTACCTTGAGGCCGATGGAGCCGGGGCGGACGGGTGCGACAGAGGGCGGTGGGCGTCGCCCGACGCCGAAGACCTACGGGCCGTCGGTGGCGACCGCGGAGCCCAGCGTGCAGGCCCTGCTGCGTCGGGATTGGCGCGACATGGGCGCGACGTGGCTGGTCCAGTGGCGCGACGCGTTCCGCGCGGGGAGCCTGCCCCAGGACCTCCTCGCGGGACTCACCGTCGCCGCCGTCGCGCTGCCGCTGAACCTCGCGCTGGCGGTGGCGAGCGGCGTGCCGGCCTCCAGCGGTCTGGTGGCGGGGGCCGTGGGCGGCCTGGTCGCGGCGGTGTTCGGCGGGGCGCCGATGCAGGTCACGGGCCCCGCGGCGGCGCTCAACGTGATGGTGCTCGCCATCGCCACCCGCTACGGCGTGCGCGGCGTCGCGGTGGCCGCGGTGATGGTGGGCCTGGTGCAGCTGCTCCTCGCGTTCTCGCGCGCGGGGCACCTCGCGCGGCGCGTGCCCGAGAGCGTGCTCGCGGGCTTCACCACGGGGGTCGGGCTCAAGCTCCTCGACGGGCAGCTCCCGGAGATGCTCGGCTTCGACTACCGGGTCTCGGAGCTCGCGGCGATGATGCACCGCCCCGAGTGGCTCCGCGAGGTGAAGTGGATCGCCGTGGTGAGCGGGCTCTTCGTGGCCTTTCTGGTCGTGAGCACGCGGCACCTCAAGCGCTTCCCCGCGGCCATCGTGGGCGTCGGGCTGGTGACCTTCGTCGCCTCGTACGTGCACTGGGACATCGCGCGGGTGGGCGACATCCCCAGCCATTTCCCTGCGCCGTCGCTGCCGCTGGTGCGCGACGACCAGTGGCTCGACCTCTTTCTCGCCGCGCTCCCCCTCGGCGTGCTCGCCGCGGTGGAGTCGCTGCTCTCGGCCAGCGCGGTGGACCGCATGGCCCCGGAGCGTTCGACGCACCACCCCAGCCTCGAGCTCTTCGGGCAGGGCGTCGCGAACGTCGCCGTGGGCTTCATGTCGGGCATGCCCGTCTCGGGCGTGGTGGTGCGCTCGGGGCTCAACGTGCAGAGCGGCGCCCGCACGCGCCTCGCGGCGATCGCGCACGCGGGCTTTCTCGCCGTGGCCGTGCTCTTCGCGAGCCAGCACATCGCGAAGGTGCCCCTCGCGGCCCTCGCGGGCCTGCTCTGCGTCATCGGCGCGCGCCTGGTGGAGCTCAGGACCTTCGTGCACCTCGCGCGCAAGGAGCGCCTCGAGGCCGTGGCCTTCGCGGTCACCTGCCTGGGCACCGTGACGGGCCACCTGATGATGGGCCTCGGCGCGGGCATCGCGCTGCACGCGGTGAATCACTTCCTCCACCGCGGCGAGAACGCCGAGCGGGTGCAGATCGCGCACGAGCACGAGCGGGGCGTGCGGGCGACGCTGCCCCGGTCGGCGTCGGGCGCGCGGGCCCTGGTGCACGCCGCGCCGGCGTCGTCGGGGCTCTGGCTGCCCAACGTGCGGTCCCGCCCGGTGGTGGCGCCGAGCGCCTTCGTGCACCCCCAGGCGGCGCTCATCGGGCGCGTGGTGCTGGGCGAGAACGTGCACGTCGCCGCGGGCGCCTCGGTGCGCGCCGACGAGGGCGCGCCCTTCTTCATCGGCGCCGACTCGAACATCCAGGACGGCGTGGTGATCCACGCGCTGAAGGAGAAGCGGGTGCTCGTGGGCGGCGAGTCGTGGGCGGTGTACGTGGGGCGCAACGTGTCGATGGCGCACGACGCGCTGGTGCACGGGCCCTGCTTCGTGGGCGACGACACCTTCATCGGGTTCAAGGCCGTGGTGCACGACAGCGTGGTGGGCCGCGGGTGTTTCGTCGGCATCGGCGCGGTGGTGGTGGGCGTCGAGGTGCCCGACGGGCGCTTCGTGCCCCACGGGTCGATCATCGACTCGCAGCAGAAGGTCGACGCGCTGCCCCTCGCCGACGAGGCGCAGCGGCACTTCAACGAAGACGTGGTGGACGTGAACCGGGGCCTCGCGGCGGCGTATCGCGCGGCCATGGTCCGGGGCGTCGGCGGCGCCCCCCGTGCGACCGAGGCGGCGACGAGGCCGTGGGAGCCCGCGTGGCGGCGCGCGCGCGCGGCGCGATTCTGATGGGAGACAAGCGATGATGTTGGCGGGTTTCGGCCTGGGCCTCGCGCTCTACGCGCTGTGGTCCCTGCGCGAGTTCTACTTTCGCGTCGACGAGGGGAGCGTCGCGGTGGTGAGCGCCTTCGGCGCGGCGAAGCACGAGGGAGACTCGCTGAAGGCCTACCGCCCCGGGCTGCACCGCAAGATGCCCTGGGAGAAGGTGCACGTGGTCTCCCTCCGCGAGCGCTCGGTGGACCTCACGGGTGAGCAGTCGCAGGTGGTGATGGCCGACGACGGCACCGTGCTGCGCCTCGACGCCACGCTGCGCTTCGCCCCCCGCGCCGACGCGTTGGAGGCGTGGCTCTTCAAGGTCCGCGCGCCGCTGGAGCACATCACCGGGCTCATCACCTGCATCCTGCGCAACGAGATCGCGAACTTTCGCGCCGACAACGCGCAGCCCGGCCTCGAGGACCTCGGGGCCTACGCGATGCTCCGCCGCGAGCGACAGAAGCTGAAGGTTCGCCTCGGGGAGGCCGCGGCGCGCAAGCACCTGGAGCAGTACGGCGTGCGCTTCGACGCGGTGGACCTCGTCGACGTGCACCCCCCCGACGAGCTCGCCGACGCGCTGAACGCCGTGCTCAACGCGCAGATCGAGGCCGAGAACCTGCGCTTTCAGACCGAGAGCGTGTGCCTCCAGCGCGTGCTCGCGGCGGAGGAGGGCGTGGCCATCGCGCGGGTGAAGGCCGAGGCCGAGGCGAAGGAGCTGCTCACCCTCGGGGAGCACCTGCGGACCCTCGCGCAGGAGAACGTGCTCGACGCCTACGTCGCCCGTCGACGCACCGAGGTGCTCTCCGACGCGCGCACGGTGTTCCTGAAGGACGGGGAGGGGTCGCGGTGAGCTCGTCGCAGTGGCTGACCCTGCTGGGGGGCGTGGCCCTCGGGCACTTTCTCATCCCCGTCATCGCCTGGGTGGTGCGCGGGATGATCATCGAGGTCGAGGACGAGCACGCCGTGCTGGTCACGCGCTTCGGCGCGCACGTCGAGACCCTGCGCACCCCCGGCGCGCACCTGCGACCCGCGAAGCTCCTGCCCTGGGTGAAGACCTTCCCGATCTCCCTCGCGCGCGACTTTCGGCACTTCACCAACGTGCACGTGAACGACGCCAAGGGCACCACCGTGCTCGTGGACCTCTGGGTCGAGATCCGCGTCGTCGACCCGGTGAAGTCTCGCTTCGCCGTCGAGGACTGGAACCACGCGCTGCAGTCGCTGATCACCTACGCGGCCACGGCGATCCTCAGCGAGCGGGATTTTCAGGGCATTCTGCACGACCGCACGGAGCTCGGGGAGCGCCTGCTGCGCGAGGTCGCGCCCGAGACCGAGCGCTGGGGCGTGTCGGTCGAGCGCGCCTTCGTGCGCAACGTGAACCTCCTGCCCGAGGTCGCGCGGCACGTCTTTCAGACCGTGGCCACGCGCATCGAGCGGGCCAAGGCCGTGGTCGAGGAGCGCGGGCACATCGACGCCGCCCGCATCGAGGCCGACGCCGACCTGCGGTGCGCGGCCTTCGTCGCCGAGGCGAAGGCGCAGTACCCCCTCGCCGTGGGCCGCGGCCTCGCGGCGCTGCGCGCCGACCCGAAGGTCTACGAGGCCTACCAGTCCCTCTACGCCCTCGCGCAGGTGCGCCCCGCGCGCACGGTGACCTTCCTCGGCTTCGACGAGGGATCTCCGCGGGCGGTGGACGCGGCGATGCTCCCCGGCGTCACCGAGGCCATGTCGGGCCCCGCGCGACTCGACGGATGATGGCTCAGAGCGCGGGCAGGCTCTCGCCCGGTCGCAGCCGCGGCGGACCCAGGGTCGAGAGCAGCGCGCGCACCTCGCGGATCACCAGCGCGGGGTCTTCGAGGTAGGGGCTGTGCCCGACGTGCGCGGGCTCCAGCACGCGCGTGCCGCGGGGCAGGTGGCGCACGAAGAACTCCCGGTGGGCGTCGGGCAGCACGCGGTCGCCGCGGCCCCAGATGAGCACCACGGGCACGCGCAGCGCCGCGAGCTGTTCGGCCGCGAGGAGGTGCTCGGGCGAGAGGCTCTGGAGCAGCGTCGCGATGCCCGGCTGCGCGAAGGTGCGGCGCACGCCCCAGGCGAGGGCGTGGCGCATGGGCGCGCGGCGCGCGAAGAGCCGGTCGACGAAATCGAGGGCGTCGCGGTGGCTGCGCACGCGAAAGCGCTCGACGAAGGAGGGGATGTCGTGGGCGCTCATGGGCGCGCCGCCGGGGGACATCAGCACCAGGCCCCGCACGCGCTCCGGGCGGGCGAGGGCGTACTCGATGGCGCCGAGGCCGCCCATGGAGTTGCCCACGAGCACCGCGGGCTCGCGCAGGCGCTGGTCGAGGGAGTCGAGGAGGCCCGCGCGGAGCGTCGACGGGGCGAGCCCCTCGGGGGGCATGTCGCTGAACCCGTGCCCCGGCATGTCGGGGAGGATCACCCGACGCGCGGTGCGCCGCATGGCGCCCATGACCGACCACCAGTGCACCCCCGACGAGCCGAGCCCGTGGAGCATGACCACGGTGCCCTCGGCGCCGCGGGGGTTCTCCCCCTCCAAAACGTGCACCCGACCGGCGGCGGTGTAGACCCGGTGGGATCGCCAGCCCTTCATGCGGAGGACGTTGCGGGCGACGTGCTGGCTGACCTGCGCCATGCGTCCAGCCTAGCATCGGGGGCCCTCAAGGCGCGAAATCTGTCCCGGGGCGTGGGAGCATGGCGAGGTGGAGAAGGGACACTTCCTGCGCTGGTTCAACGGCCGAGGGCGCACGCACTGGGGCGACGACCCCGCGCAGTACGACCCCGCGGCCGTGCGCGAGACGGTGGCGCGCGCGCAGAGCCTCTTCGGCCTCGGGCGCTACTTCGACCTCGACATTCGCGGGTGGGAGCGGCTCCCCGCGGCCCCGTCACTGCTCGTGTCGAACCACAGCGGGGGCACGTCGATCCCCGATGTCTGGGGGCTGCTCGTGGGGTGGTACCTGCGCGTCGGGGCGGACCGCCCGCTGCACCCGCTGGCGCATGAGATCATCCTGTCGACGCCCGCGACGGCGCGGTACTTCGGTCGTCGGGGGGTGCTCCGCGCGCGGCCCGAGAACGCGTGGCGCGCGCTGGTGGAGCACCGACGCGACGTGCTCGTTCTCCCGGGCGGGGACCGCGACACCTGGCGCCCCTTCACCCGCCGCTGGGATGTGGAATTCGCGGGCCGCATGGGCTACGCGCGGCTCGCGCTGCGGTCGGGGGCGCCCGTCGTCCCGGTGGCCCACGCGGGTGCGCACCAGACCCTGATGGTGCTCTCCGACGGTCGTCGCTTCGCCCGCGCCGTGGGGTTGCCGCGGCTGTTTCGCGCGGAGATCTGGCCGGTGCACCTCTCGCTCCCCTGGGGCCTCGCGGTGGGGCCGTGGCCGCACATCCCGCTGCCCGCGAGGATGTCGTACCGCCTCGGCGAGCCCATCGATCCCCGACGCTTCGGCGACCCGGGCGAGGAGCCCTCCCTCGACGCGGTGCGCGCCCTCGACGCCGCGGTGCGAGGGTCGATCCAGGCCATGCTCACCGAGCTGCGCGACGCCGCTGCGTCGCCCTGACGTGCCGTAGGCCGGAGGCACATTCTCGCCGA
Source organism: Polyangiales bacterium (assembly GCA_044376155.1). Classification (GTDB taxonomy): domain Bacteria; phylum Myxococcota_A; class Polyangia; order Polyangiales; genus JAWKRB01. The sequence goes on along the minus strand of JBILLI010000076.1, from coordinate 5,077 downwards.
AGTCCCTTGCGGCCCTGGGAGGACTGCACGACCCTCCCGCGCCAAACGGGGACCCCCGGCGTCGCGCCGTGGGGCGCCGAAGGACCCAGGAGACTGATGACCATGCGTTCGATGATCCGTCCGTTCGCCCTCTCGCTCATCGGCGCCCTCGCGGCATGCGCCTCGACCCCCGCGCCGGCGCCGCAGCCCGCGCCCATCGTCGTGGCCGCCGCGCCCGCGCCCGCGCCCGCGCCCGCGCCCGCCGCGCACACCGAGGCTCAGCTCCAGGGCGGGCACATCACCCTCGCGCACCAGATCAGCTTCGAGTACGACTCCGACCGCATTCAGGAAGCGCAGTCGCAGACGGTGCTCAACGACCTCATCGCGCTGATGCGCGAGAACACCCAGGTCCGCCGCGTGCGCGTCGAGGGCCACACCGACACCCGCGGCAGCGCCTCGCACAACCAGGAGCTCTCGGAGCGTCGCGCGCAGGCCGTGGCGGCGTACCTCCGCGGGCACGGCTTCGAGAACATCCAGTTCGAGGCGGTGGGCTACGGGCAGACCCAGCCGCTCTGCCGCGAGGACGCCGACGCCTGCCACGACCGCAACCGTCGGGTGGAGTTCACCATCACCGAGCCCGCTGCAGCGCAGTGAGATCGGCGCGGGGGGGCGCCTACGGGCAGGCCCCCTCGCAGCTTCGTCGGGCGCCGCCGGGGCAGAGGTCGCCGGCGGTGTCGGCGCACGCGCGGGCCGACGTGGGGCGGATCTCGACGCGGATCTCCACCCGGTTGTTGTCGTAGTTCCCCTCGCGGTAGAGCGGCTGCGGGCTGTTGTCACCGACGTTCACCGCGAGGGCGAGGCGGTAGATCCCGTCGGCCACGCGGTCGCTGGCGGTGGGGGACTCGGGGCCGAGGTCGATCCACTGGCAGGGCACGTTGCTGGGGTACTCGTCGCCCCACATGGGGCTCAGCCCGAACTCGGGCCGCTCGTGGAACTCCCAGTCGAAGCTGAAGTTCGCGCAGCGCGGGGGCTCGAAGACCCGCTGCGAGGGGTCGGCGTCGCCGTCGCGGATGTTGTCTTCGAGGCAGAACGACTGCTTGCGCCCGCTCACGACCATGGCGCCCTCGATCGTGCGCAGGGAGTAGTCGCCCCAGCCGCGGATGTGAAAGTGCCCGTGGGCGGTGAAGTTCTCCCAGTGGACCCGGTCGTTCTCGTCGGGGCGACCCACGCGAAATGGGCCGTCGCCGAGGTTCAGCGCGGCGAAGTTGAAGCGCAGCACGCGGCGTCGACCGGGCCCGCGCACGCAGCGCTCGGTGACCTCGGCGGAGCTGGAGAGAAAGGTCAACGTCTCGAGGTACAGCCGGTTCGGCGTGGGCTCGTCGGTGTCGTCGGCGATCCAGTCGCGGCGGATCACGATGTCGGGCGCGGGGCAGCGGCCGAGGGGCGCGGGCTGGCAGCGCGCGAACGACGGCGGCTCGTCGAGGAACGCGGTGTACGGGCAGCGCATCTGCCCCGCGGGGCACGCGCCGCCGTCGGTGGGGTCGGGGGGCGGCACGTAGCGCCGCGCGTCGGCGGGGGGCGCGTCGGCGCCGTAGTCGCACGCGACGTAGCCGGGCCGCGCGTAGCAGTCGCCGTCGGCGTCGCACGCGCAGCGCAGCTCGCCGGGCCAGCACTCGCGCACGCGGCCGAGGGCGTCGCGGGGCACGTTGTTGCTGTCGACCACCACCGCGGTGTGGCCGCAGCCGACATCGGCCAGCGCCGCGCCCGCGTCGAGGGCCCCGGGGAGGTCGTCGGAGGGCGAACGATCGATGCCCGGTGTCGCGTCAAGTCCTTGCAGTGCAACGACATCGGTGGTGGTGCGGTCGCTCGTCGGGGCGCGGGCGTCGGCGCCGCCGAGGGGGCGTTGGGCGCACCCCGCGAGGGCGAGGGCGAGGGCGAGGCGGGACGGCCTCACGCGCGCACCAGGATCCCGCGGGCGAGGTTCTCGCGCACGAAGCCCAGCACCTGCGGCGCCACCTCGCGGGGCGCGGCGCCGCAGACCTCGGCGTACTCCGCCACGGCGTCGGCCACGCGCTCGGCGCCGTCGAGCAGGCCGAGGAGCACCCACGTGGCCTCGGTGAGCTCGCGGTCGACCAGCGGCGGCGTGCGCAGGCGCGCGATCCAGCGGGGCTCGGTGGACGAGTCGGGCCGCGCGCGCTCCTCGACCCAGGTGACCCCCGGCGCGCCGCGCACGCGCGCCTGCAGCAGCGCCGCGTCGGGCTGCGCGGCCAGCGCGAGGGACTCGTCGAGCCCGCGGAGCGCGTCGGCGTCGAAGCCCCGGAGCCCCTGCGCCGAGAGCGCGACGGTGTACCCCAGGCCGTCGTGGCGCAGTCGGATGAGCGCGAGCGTGAAGCTCTCGCCGCCGAGGGCGCGCAGGTGCGCGCGGTATCGCAGGGCCGCCTCGCGCCACGCCGCGCCGAGGCTCGGATCGACCACCGCCGCGTACCCGATGCTGTACGCCTCGACGCCGAGCGAGGGGGTCGTGGCCACGAGGACGCTCACCGCCGGGGCGCTCATCGCCGTGCGCAGGCGCTGGAGCAGCGGCGGGGTTGAGGGGGTCAGGCACTGCCCGAGCAGCGTCGCCACGCCGCCCTCGCGCAGCCGCGCGGGCAGCTCCGCGAGCAGTCGCAGCAGCAGCTCGTCGCCGCGGGCGCCGCCGTGCGCGAAGGTCGACGACGCGACGTCGGGGGGCTGGGCGATGAACGCGGGCTGCGAGAGCACGAGGTCGAAGCGCTGATCCCCGACGGCGGCGGTGAGGTCGCTGACGGCGAAGCGCGCGTCGAGGCCGTTGAGCCGGGCGTTGAGCGTCGAGAGCGCCACGGCGCGAGGGGAGATGTCGACGCCGAGCGCCGAGGCCGCGCCGCGGGAGGCCGCGAGGAGGGCGAAGGTGCCCGCGCCGCAGCCCACGTCGAGCACGTCACCCGCGCCCGAAGGAATGCCGTCGGAGAGGAAAATCGTGGTGGGCCCCGGGCCCATCACCGCGTCGGCGTGCGCGTGCAGGGGATCGGAGACGAGGAAGAGCTCGTAGAAGGGGGTGATCAGCACCGAGGCGCGGAGGCCTTCGGGGTCGACGCGCAGCACGTCCGCACGTTGCAGGGTCGCGGTGAGGTCGTCACCCAGCAGCGCGCGCACGCGGGCCTCGGGCAGGGCGTCGTCGTAGAGGAAGAGCCGCGCGAGGTCCCGCGCGGGCGACGGCGACTCGCGGAGCGCGGCGTGCACGAGGGGGAGGCGCAGCGCGTCGAGCAGGCCCGGCGCGAATCGCTCGGCGTCGGCGATGGTGTTGGGGGAGTATCCCGCAGCGCGCAGCGCCTCGCGGAGCGCGAGCAGGGTCGGGTCATCGAGCGCGCAGAGCGCCTCCACCGTGCACAGGGACATGCGCGGAGCTCTACCACGCCCGACGCGGTCGTCGCGCGCTACGCGGCGCGGGCGAGGGGGGCGCCCAGGGAGAAGTGGGTCGCCGCGGCGACGAGGATGTCTTCGGCGAGGGTCTCCCACCCCAGGTGCTGCCGCGCGAGGCGCTGCCCCTCGGCGGCCTCTTCGATGCGTCGGCGGTCGTCCGCGAGGGTCGCGCGGAGGCGCTCGCCGAGGGTGGGCACGTCGCCCCACTCGAACCAGTGCGCGCTGTTCGCCAGCCCCGGGATGCGCTCGGTGAGCTCGGGCATCGCGGTGGAGCACAGGTGCGCGCCGGCCATGAGGGTCGCGGGCACGCGGTCGTGAAAGCGGCGGCTCACCGGGAAGATGTTGAGCACCGACTTCGCGGAGCCTCCGAGGGCGCGGTAGTCCTCGTAGGGCATCGGGGGGTAGAGGGTGACGTTGGGCGCGCGCTCCAACAGCGGCGACCACGCGCGCGTGCCGAGCACCGCGATGGGGACGCGGGCCTTGATGAGGTGCTCGACGATGAGTCCGCGCACGAAGTGTCGGTACCAGATCTCCGCGAGCGGAAAGGCCGAGCGCATGAAAGCCACGCGCTGCGTGGTCTCGACGTCACCGAGGTTGAAGAAGCGCTCCAGCTCCTCGTCCATGAGGGCGGGCATGAAGGTCTGGGAGGTCTGCACCATGCCGAGCCAGTGCTCGCAGAACGCCATGAGCTTCTGCGCGACCTCGTGGGAGAAGCGCTCCTGCATCGACGCGACGACCTCGGCGGGGTCGGCCCAGGTGCCCGCGAGGAGCACCGGGAGGGCGCGCGGGTGCGCGGCGTGGTGGGCGCTGGCGAGCTCGGTGGGGGCGCCCCAGGCGCGGGCGCGGGTCCAGCCGGTGATGCCGAGGCGCTGCAGGGCGTTCTCGTAGTTCACCACCGTGGTGCACACCGTGGGCACCGTCGGGTCGGCGAGGGCGCGCTGGTAGAGGTGCGAGTAGGGGTGGTCCGCGAGGCAGACGATGTGGGGTGTGCCGGTGACCGCGTGGTGGGGGGTGCCGCGGCTGTCGAGCGGGACGTAGACCGGGTTGAAGCCCACGGTGAGGTCGGGCTGCCACGCGCGGTAGACCTGTTGGTAGCCCTCGGCGCCGAGGACCATGAGGTCGTAGGTGATCACCTCGTGGCCGAGGCCCCGCAGCGCCGCGGCGGTCTCCCGCGCGCAGCTCCGCAGCACGTCGTACTGGCTCTGCCCCAGGAACATCAGGATCTTCATCGAGCACCCTCGAACGGCACCCGGATCGGCCGCTGAAGGACCTTTTCGCCCCTCACGGGGTGTCAGCGCTGGCCGTTCACGGGGGCCATGATGAAGACGAGCGCAGTGGTGGTGGGCGCCGGGGCGTCGGGGGTGGCCGCGGCGCGGCTCCTCGCGTGGCGCGGGGCCGACGTGACCCTCATCGACGGGGCCGCGGTGCCCGGCGGCGAGTGGAACCCCTACGTCGACACGGTGGAGGGCCAGGAGGTCGCGCTCGACCGGGGCATTCGCATCGCGATGGCGAGCGGCGACGACGCCCTCGACGACGTGCTCTACCGCTCGCTGCCCCTCGCGTGGCACCGGATCATGGGCTTTCCCAACGAGGCCCACGTGCTCCGCGGACAGACCTGGCAGCACAACCAGTGCCCCGACGCGCGCGTGCTCGGGGCACT
>JBILLI010000590.1:0-4880 GCA_044376155.1 Polyangiales bacterium | reverse complement strand
CGAGCTTCTTGCAGCGCCCCTGCTCCTTGAAGCGCGACATCTCGAAGATCGTGTCGATGCTCTCCTCCTTGGCCGGGCCGATGAACCCGCAGGTGTTCACGACGATGTAGTCCGCGTCGGAGGGGTCGGCGGTGAGGTCGCATCCCGCGGTCTGCGCGACGCCGAGCATGACCTCGGTGTCGACGCGGTTCTTCGGGCAACCCAGGGAAATGAAGTGGATCCGGGGCGTCGGCGAGGGCATCGCGGGCTCTCTACGCCCCAAGTTCCCCGGCGTGCAAGCTGCGGCGCGCGGTGAACCCGTGGTACGACCCGCGCCGTCATGTCTGACGCTCCGAGACGTTCCGCGCCGAAGAAGGTCGTCGACCTTCAGCCCCCCTCTGCCGCCGCGCGCTTTCTCCCCTACGCCGCAGCGGGCGGGGCGGTGATCGGGCTCGTGGTGACGGTGATGAAGTCCCCCTCCCTGGGGATCTTCGCCGCCGCCGCGCTGGTCTCGCTCGTGGTGCTGGGCCTGGGGTGGGTCGCGTGGCAGCACGTCATCGCGTTTCGCCCCGACGACGGCGCCCGCAAGGCCGTGGCCCCCGCCACCGCGGCGGTGACCTTCGCGGCGCTGGCCCTCTCGGGCTTCACCCTCTTTCCCCCGGCGCCCGCGGGGCAGGTGGTGCTGGGGGCCGCGGGGGCATCGGGCGAGGTGCGGGTCAGCGGCCCTGCGGCGACCGTGTTCGTCGACGCGGTGGGCGCGTTCAAGCCCGACGTCGGCACCGACGCGGTGGCGCGCTACGCCCTCTCGGTGTCCCTTGGGCGCGACGAGGAGCTCATCGAGGGCACGTTCTCGCGCAGCGCCAGCGGCAGCGTGCCCGCGGTGGGCACCCGCGGCACCACCGAGACCAGCGACGCCACGGCCTCGCGGCACGTGCTGCAGCGCCTAAGGGGCCCCGGCACCTACCGGGTCTCGCTCGAGCGCGTGCCCGAGTCGGTGCAGCTCCCGCTCCGGGCCACGGTGCGCGCCGAGCCCTTCTCGATGGTCGCGCTCTTCGCCGCGTGGGGCGTGCTCGCGCTGCTCGCGCTCATCGTCGACGCGCACATCGCCCGCCGCAACGCCGAGAGCGCCTACGCCGCCGCGCTCGGCGTGGTGCTCGCCTCGACGCTGTACCTCCACGCGCACTTCACGCTCGCAAGCGTGGCCACCGACCTCTTCGCCGCAGGCCTCGTGGGGGTCTTCGGCGGGGGCATCGGCGGCGAGATCGCCGCGCGCATCGCCCGCAAGATCGTAGGCTGACCGACCGTCAGACCTCGTCCGCCGCGCGGGGCTTCAGCGTGCCGGGCCCGGCCGCGAGGGCGTCGGTGATCTCGCGCTGCGGCGTGCGGAGCATCAGCGCGAGCACCGCGGGCAGCACGGGCTGCGGCACGAAGGCCCACCAGGTGTCGTCGGCGGTGACCACGGCGAGGTAGCCCGACGAGAGGTCGGCGTCGATGCGCTGGATGGTCCCGCGCTCGGCGAGGCGTTCAATGGAGGGAGCCTCCCGCTGCGTGGCCTCGCGCCAGGCGCGCCACGCGCTGCCGACGAACTCGTGGTCGACCGCGAGCTCGGGCGGAAAGAGGGCGATGATGGCGGGGTCCAGCGGCCGGGGCTTGCGCGCGCGCGCCTCGGGGAGGATCTCATCCTCGGGCGGGGGCGTGGCGTCGTCGGGCGGGTCGAGGGCGTCGAGGTCGGGGTCGTCGGGGTCTTGGGCCATGGCTCCCACGAGGGCCTAGCACGCCGAGCCGCCGCCGCGACGCCCTTGGATTCTCTCTCGCCGCGGCGTAGCGTTCCGCCCGCGCGATCCGTCGCGCGCCTACTGCCGCGGGCTCGCGCCTCCATCCGGGGGGCCACCGCGCGCCGCACCGAATCGAGGACCGTGCATGTTCTGCCCCAGTTGCGGAAACCAGAACCCTGACCAGGCGAGCCAGTGCGGCCGCTGCGGCGCGCAGCTGCAGGCGGCGCCGAAGCCCCAGAAGTTCAAGGGGACCATGATGATGTCCTCCGCCGCGGACATCATCGCCCCCGGCTTTCAGGGCGGGCCGACGGCCCCGCAGCCCTTCGCGCAACCCGCCGCGCCCGAGCGCGCGACGTCGCCCGACGACATGATCGACGCGCCCACGATCATGCAGGCGCCCGGCGAAATGCCCGGCGCGTACATGGCTCAGCGCGCGGCCCTCACGCAGCCGCAGGGCACGGGCAACGTCAACGCCACCATGGCGATGGACGCGTCGGCCTTCGGGCTCATCGGCAACGCCCCCGCCGCGCCGCCCGAGCCTTCGGTGCAGGAAGTCGGCGCGTCGACCATGGCGGTTGACGCGTCGGCCTTCGGCCTGGGCGCGCCCTCGTTGCAGAACAACCCGCCGGGGCCGCCGCGCAACGCGCCGCCCCCGAACGCCTGGGGGGCGCCGCCGCAAGGCCCGCCGCCGCAGCAGCAGGCGATGCCCCCGCAGCAGCCCGAGATCAGCACCGGCGGCATCGCGTCGACGGTGGCCGTGGACATCTCCCAGTTCGGCCTCGGCGGCGCGGGCGCGCCCGCGAACCCCTACGGTGGACCGCAGGGGCCGCAGGGGTACCCGCAGCAGCAACAGCAGCAGGGCCCGCAGAACTTCGGCGGATACAACCCGCAGGGGATGCAACAGGGGATGAACCCTGGAATGCAACAGGGGATGAACCCTGGAATGCAACAGGGGATGAACCCTGGAATGCAACAGGGGATGAACCCTGGAATGCAGCAGCAGGGCTGGGCGCAGCAGCAGATGGCGCCGCTGCGGCCGCCGCCCTCGTCGGTGTCGCCTGGAGGGAAGTCCAACACCACGCTGATCCTGGTGATGGTCTTCCTCGTGCTGGTCCTCATGGGGGCTGGCGCGGGGATGTATTTCCTGCGCCGTTGACCTCGGCCTTTCGCGGCCCACACTCTCGCCCCGACCCGCTGGGAGGTCCCGAATGTCGATGGAGGTTCTGAGCTGCCCGCACTGCGGCGCGCCGCTGCCGGCGCGGGCGCTGCGCGAGGTGCTGGAGTGCGCCTACTGCGGTCGCACACTCGTCCCCGGGGCGGCCGCGCGCTGGTCAGACCTCGCGCCCGACATCGAGCCCCCCGAGGGGCCCTACCGCGGCGACGGCGCCGAGCGCGTGCGCGTGGGCGGGCGGCGCTTCGTGGTGCTCGGGCGCGTGGCTGAGGGCGACGGCTGTGATGTGTTCTTCGGGCGGTCCGACGCGCGGCTCACGGAGCTGGTGCTGCTGAAGGTCGCGCGCAACCGCGACGCCGAGGCGCACCTCACCCGTGGCTGGCGCGCGCTGGAGCGGCTAAACCAGAGCGAAGCCCAGGGCGCGGAGTTCTTCTCCACCCTGCTCCCGCAGCTCGTCTCCTTCGGCCCGCTGAAGGACCGCGACGGTCGGCTGTGCGCCGTGCACCGCTGGCGCAGCGGGTTCGTGCACACCTTCGACGACGTGCTGACCGCGCACCCCGGCGGGGTCGACGGCAAGGCCGCGGTGTGGCTCTGGAAGCGCACCCTGGAGCTCTTGGGATGGATGCACCGTAGCGGCTGGGTGCACGGCGCGGTGCTCCCGGCGCACCTGCTGGTGAACGCGCGGGACCATGGGGTCGTCCTCGCGGGCTGGTCTGCCGCGACGCCCAACGCTCAGAGCGCCCGCGAGCGCTTGCCCGTGTGCAGCGCCTCGCAGCGCGAGATGTACCCCGAGGCGCAGTGGGACGGCGCGCCCGCGACCCCCCGCACCGACCTCACGATGGCCGCGCGCAGCGTGCTCAAGGTGATCGGCGGAGACGTGGCCTCCCGACGCATCCCCTCGGCAACGCCAGCGCCCCTCGCGGCGCTTCTGGAGGCCTACGTCGACGATCGATCGACCGCGCGCAGCGACGACGCGTGGGCGGTCAAAGACCTCGTCAGCGCGGCAGGCAAGGCAGCCTACGGGCCGCCGCGCTTTCACCGCTTGCACATGCCCGGCTGGCGCTGAGCGCTCCGGGCGAAAGGACCACGCAATGGGATACGGCGCATACACCCACGAGGCGCACGAGGCGATCACGCGCTCGCGCGAGAAGCTCCCGCAGCAGGAGGTCTTCAAGCAGCGCACCTGCCACCCCCTGATGAACCCCTTCGGGGTGAAGCTCCGCGAGTGCCGCGACAGCCCCACGCACCCCGACTCCCTGGGCATCGTGTTCGCGCTCGATGTCACGGGGTCCATGGGAAAGATCCCCGACCTCCTCGCGCGCACCGAGCTGCCGAAGTTCATGAAGTCGCTCCTGGAGGTGAGCGTGGCCGATCCCCAGGTGCTCTTCCTCGCCGCGGGCGACGCCGTGAGCGACCGCGCGCCGCTGCAGGTCGGGCAGTTCGAGAGCGCCGAACGCGAGATGGACCAGTGGCTCACGTGGACCTTCCTCGAGGCCGGCGGCGGCCCGGTGGGCAGCGAGTCGTACGAGCTCGCGCTGTACTTCTGCGCGCGCCACACCGCGCTGGACTGCTGGGAGAAGCGACAGCGCCGTGGCTACCTCTTCCTCACCGGCGACGAGAAGCCCTATCCCCGGGTGTCGAAGCAGCAGGTGAAGACCCTCATCGGCGACGAGCTCGACGACGACCTCCCGCTCGCCCGGGTGGTCTCCGACGTGAGCCGGAGCTACCGGCCCTTCTTTCTCATCCCCGACGCGCAGCGCCGCGCCCGCTGCGAGCGCGCCTGGCGTGACGTGCTCGGCGACCACGTGATTTGCATGGAAGACCCCGCAGACACCTGCGCGGTGGCCTCGGCCCTCGTGGCCCTGGGCGAGGGCGCCCTCGCGGACCTCGACGCCGTCGCCTCCCGCCTGCGCGCCTCGGGCGCCGACCCCGCGCGCATCGGCGCGGTGGTGCGC
>JBILLI010000589.1:0-4895 GCA_044376155.1 Polyangiales bacterium | reverse complement strand
CCTCGACTTCCTCGTGCAGTCGCTCCGTGCGGTGGCGGGCGACGCCGAGCGACCCTCGTTGTTGCCAGCCGTAGCCCTCGCTCATGCGACATCCCCGTGAACGGTTACGTGGTGCCGTCGTCATCGACTCGCTCGGCTTCACACGGTAACGAACTCATTCAACGTCGCGGACCCCGCCGGGCGTGCGCCTGAACCCCGTCGCCCCTCCTCCCGGATCGCGCTCCGAAAGAGTCACGCGCGGTAGGGGCCCGAAGCACACCTGGAACGGGATCCGCTTCAAGTGTAGTGCGTCCACCACGCGCCGCGGTGGCGGGACTTCACCCCGTCGAACCAACGGCACGCGGGGAGCAACAGCGCGATGCCCAACAGCCAGAGTGCGTACACCGTCGGGAGTGACCCGCCCGCGCCGTTGTCCGAGCGCGACGCGGCCTCGACGGCGGACCATCCCCCCTGCGCGATCACCCACACCCCCGCGAGCGCGTGCAGCAGCGGGAGGTGGAGCACGTAGAAGAACAGCGGCACGCGGCCGAAGGTGCGCAGCGCGGCGGTGCCCGGGAGAGACCGCCCGGTGAGCGCGCCCCACGCGAGCAGCGCGGGCCCCAGGGTCATCAAGAGGTACGCGAGGGAGGGCGGGTACTTCGTGGTGTTGAGGAACGACAGGGCTGCGAAGGCCGGGCGCGCGGGGACGATCCAGCGCGCGGGGTCGCCGTAGCGGTTCACCGCGCGGAGCACGACGAACGCGAGGGTGAGCGCGGCGCCGAGGGTGAGCAGCAGACGTCGTCGCGCGGGCGCGTCGCGCTGCAGGAGCGGGCCGAGGCCGAAGCCCAGGGCCATCACGCCGACCCAGGGGATGAGGGGATAGGCGATGTAGACCCGGTGACCCGCCAGGGGCTCCAGGCGGCCAGGCTCATGGAGCACGCGCCAGAGCCAGCTCGCCCCCCCGAGGTCGCCCGCGTGGACGCGATCCAACGCGTTGTGCCCCAGGATCATCAGCGCGCCCACGGCGAGGCACGCGCGCGGGCCGAGGCGCGACAGCGCCGCGAGGGCCACCATGGACCACCCGATGGCCCAGATCACCTGCACAAAGGAGAAGCGGTAGTTGACGTTGAAGAGCCACCCGAAGCGCACCACGGTGAGCTCCAGAAAGACCAGCCAGAGGCCGCGGGTGAGCAGCAGGCGCGACGCCTCGCCGGGGCTGCGGGAGCGGCCTGCGAGCGACGCCGAGACCCCCGCGAGGAGCACGAAGACGGGCGCGCAGTAGTGGGTGATCCAGCGGGTGAAGAAGAGCGCCGCGGAGGTGTGCGCGAGGTCGGTGGGCGAGACGGCGTGCGACCCGATGAAGTCGCGCGCGTGGTCTAGCGCCATGAGCACCATCACGGCGCCGCGGAGGGTGTCGATGGACTCATCGCGGGCGGAGTCGCGCGCCATGCGGCACTCTCGCACGGCGCGGGGGTCGACGTCGCGCACACCTCCGCGGTTGCAGTAGCGTCGCCCCGTGACCGACTCCTTCGACGACTTTCGCGACCTCTTCGGCGCGCCGCGGGCGCTCCTCGGGATGCTCCACGCGGGCGCGCTGCCGGGCACGGCCCACGCGCGCGAGCCCCTCGACGCGATCATCGAGACGGCCGTCGCCGAGGCGCGCACCTATCGCGACGCGGGCTTCACCGCCCTGCTGCTCGAGAACATGCACGACCGCCCGTACCTCAACGGCGCGGTGGGCCCCGAGATCGTCGCCGCCATGACCGCGATCGCCCGCGAGGTGCGCCGCGCGGTGCCGCTCCCGCTCGGCGTGCAAGTGCTCGCGGCGGCGAACCGCGAGGCGCTGGCCGTGGCCCTCGCGTCGGGCGCTTCGTTCGTACGGGTCGAGGGCTTCGCCTTCGCGCACGTGGCCGACGAGGGGAGCATCGAGGCCTGCGCGGGGCCGCTGCTGCGGTACCGACGGGCGATCGGCGCGGCGCACGTGCGCGTGTTCGCCGACATCAAGAAGAAGCACGCGGCCCACGCGATCACCGCCGACGTCTCGCTGGCCGAGACCGCCCGCGCCGCGGAGTTCTTCTCGGCCGACGGCGTGATCGTGACGGGCGCCGCCACGGGCGACCCCTGCGCCCCCGCGGACGTGGCCGCCGTGCGCGACGGGGCCTCGCTCCCCGTGCTCGTGGGCTCGGGCATCACGCCCGCGAACCTCGCGCAGTACGCGCGGGCCCAGGGCTTCATCGTGGGCTCCTCGGTGAAGCGCGGCGGGCGCTGGTCCAACCCCCTCGACGTCGACGCGGCGCGCGCGGTGGCGAGGGCCTTTCACGCGTTGAACACACCGTGACCGCGGCGCCGATCGACCTGCTGATCGCGGGCAATCTCCTCGTCGATGACGTGGTGTTCGGTGACGGCACGACGCACATGGCCCAGGCGGGGGGCGCGCTGCTTCACGCGGCCCTCGCTGCGGCGGCGTGCGGGCTCGCGGTCGGGTGCGCCAGCGTGGTGGGGCGCGACTACCCCGCCGACGCGCTCGAACTCCTGCGCGCGCGGGGCGTCTCGCTCGACGGCGTGCGCGCGCTCGACCGCCCCGGCGTGCGCGCGTGGCTGCTGCACGAAGACGGCGTGCGGCACATGGTGCTGCGGGAGGGGCGGCCGTCGCACGAGGACGTCTCGCCCGCGCCGGGTGACCTGCCCCCGGCGTGGCGCGCCGCGCCCTTCGCCCACGTGGCCCCGATGCCCTTCAGCGCGCAGCAGGCCTTCGTCGAGGCGATGGGCGAGGGCGAGGGCTTTCTCTCGCTCGACCCGCTGCGTCCGCTGGCCGACGACACGCTCGACGCGTGGCGCGGGCTCGCGGCGCGGTGCGACGCGGGGCTGGCGAGCGACGACGAGATGCGGCTCGCGGGGGATCCCCGCACGCGCCTCGCCGCGCTCGCGGTGGGGCGGCTGCGCTACGCCGTGCACAAGCGCGGGGCCGAGGGCGGGCTTCTGCTCGACACGCAAGACGGCGCGCTGTGGCGCTGGGAGGCGCTCCCGGTGACCGCGCGCGACGTGACCGGCGCGGGGGACGCGTTCGCCGCGGGCTTTCTCGCGGGGCTGCACGGCGCGTTGCCCGTGGCGCGCGCGCTCGCGTTGGGCGCGGCGGCGGCGAGCGTCGCGGTGGAGCGCGGCTCGCGCGAAGGGCTGTCGACGATGGACCGGGCGTCGCTCGACGCACGGGCCGCGCGGGTCTTGGTGGTGAGGGTGTCGTGAGCGTCGAACGCGCGGGCCGCGTCGGCGGGGCCCGACAGAGAGCTCAGCGCAGGTACGAGGCCACCTCACCCGCCGTGCGGATGCCCGAGTTCGCGCCGCCCTCCATGAAGCCCTGCCAGTCGTAGAACGAGTCGGTGTGCTCGCCCGCGAAGAACAGGTTGTTCACGGGGCGGCCCTCGTAGCCCGCGATGGTGGTGAAGTACCCCGGGTGGTTCGCGGTGTAGCCGCCGAGCGCGAGGGGGTTGCGGAGCCAGCTCTCGACGTGTGCGATGGGCGCGCCGCGGCCGTCGCGGCGAACGCGCGCCGACGCGCCCGGGAACACCGCGTCGAGGTCGGTGAGGAACGCCTCGGCCTCGGCGGTGGCGCGTCGCGGGTCGATGCGCGTCGCGAGGTTGCCGCCCGAGTAGTTCGTGAGCACCGCCCGCGCCGTCGTGGCGCTGCCGGGCGCAGTCTCCCAGGTGGCCTGGAGGTTCACGCGGTCGCTGTACGACGACCCGTTGCTCCCGAGGGCGGCCCAGGGCCGCCCCTGGAACGAGAGCATCATCTTGGTGTTTGCGCCGTAGCGCAGCTCGTTGATCGCGCGGAGCTTCCACGCGGGCAGCGCCAGGCTCGCATCGAGCGCGACTCCGCGCAGCACCGGCGCGGGCAGCGCGATCACCACGGCCTCGTGGGAGGTCGTCACGGTGCGCGCCCCGGCCTGCAGCGTGAGTTCGACGCGCCCGCTGGCGAGCCGACGCACCCGCACCAGGCGATGACCCAACGTCGGCGCGCGGTTCAGCAGGGCCGCGAGGCGCACGGGGATCGACTGGTTGCCCTCGACGATGTGGAAGCGTTCGTCGCTGAAGATCCCGAAGGGCTTGAAGCGCGAGCGGCGGTCGGCGTGGATGAACTGCAGGAACGCCAGCGCGCTCTGGGCGCCAGGCTCGACGCCGTACTCGATGGTGTACGCCGTCTCCAACACCTTGCGGAGCAGCGCGCCCGGTCGCCGCGCGTCGAAGTACTCCGCGAGGGACATCCGGTCGAGGCGCGCCTCGTCTGGGGTGAAGCGGTCGGCGGTGGGCTCGGCGATCTGCCGGAGGTCGTCGCGCATCGCGTCGACGAAGGCGCGGTACTCGTCGACCACGGCGCTCTCGGCGTAGCGCACGCCGTTGAACATGTAGAAGACCTCGCCCGGGTCGCGGCTGATGTCCTGCAGCGTGAGCCCGAGCGCGCGGGCGTAGCCCTTGAGGGTGGTGTGCGTCGTGTCGATGAGCTCGCCGCCGCGCTCGATGACCTGCCCCGCGAAGTCGCCCGTCGCGGGGAACGCGCCGCCCGCGGAGAAGATCCGCCCGCCCACGCGGTCACCGGCCTCGTAGAGCGTCGCGTCGATGCCCTGCCGCTGGAGCTCGGTCGCGCACGCGATGCCCGCGATGCCCGCGCCCACCACCGCCACGTCGCGCGTGGGGCGCACGCGGGCGTGACCGACCGCGGTCGCCACATCGTCGGCGCAGCCTGACGCGACGACCCCGGCCGCGGCGCCGGCGACGCCCAGGAAGCGCCGTCGCTCCAGCGAGACGGCCTCCGACACGGCCTCCCCGGAAGAGAGCCCTCGGCGATCGGCGTAGGCGCCGAGACGTACGATCCGGGTGAGCTGATCGAAGAGCGCGCTGCGTGCCATGGTCGAGGTTGCCTCC
>JBILLI010000910.1:0-2922 GCA_044376155.1 Polyangiales bacterium | reverse complement strand
GCTGAGCCAGGGCCACACGGTGTGCTTCACGACGGCGAGCGACATGCTCTCGGACCTCTCCTCGCAAGAAACGGCGTCGTCGCGTGCCCGCCGCCTGCGCCGCTACGTGAGCCCGCAGGTGCTGGTGGTCGATGAGGTGGGCTACCTGGCGTACGACCAGAGCTTCGCGGACCTGCTCTTCGAAGTGGTGACCCGCCGCTACCAGCACACGGGGCCGCGCCCGATGGTGGTCACGACGAACAAGCCCTTCGCCGAGTGGAACCAGGTGTTTCCGAGCGCGGCGTGCCTCGTGACACTCATCGACCGGCTGGTGCATCGCGCAGAGATCCTGCCGATCGAGGGCGACAGCTACCGCCTCAAGGAGGCCCAGGAACGCGCCGCGCGAAAGACCGCCGCCCGCAAGGTGAAGCGGCAGCGCACCAGCGCGTAACGCCTCTTCACCGACCATGCGCGGGGCAGCAGCCCCAAAGAGCTTCACCATCCCCGCGCGGATCTCGGCCCCCGAAAGTCTTCACCAGATCTACGCGGAAACACTTCCCTGCCAACACCAGCGGCGCAGCGCGGCGTGGGCGAAGCTGTGTCGCAGGTCGTGGACCCGCGGCAGGCGCCCCTCGGATGTGCGCACCTCGGCGCGCTCGAAGAGCTGCCGCAGCCCCTGCGCGAGCCCGGCGCCCGTGTAGGGCCGCCGCCCGCCGTGCCCATTGCACAGGAGTGGCAGGTGCGGCGCGTGGGGGAGCCGACGACGCGCGACGAGATACGTGGCCATCTCGCGGGCAGCGTCGGCCGAGAGTGGCACGAGGCGCGACTTGTGGAACTTGGTCGCGTGAATCGCGAGCGTCCGCTCGACCGGGTCGTAGTCGCCGACGGTTAGGCGGACGACTTCGCGGCGTCGTAGCCCGGCGGTCCACAGCAGCACCAGCGCCAGGCGGAAGGTCTCGCGGCGGAGCGGTGAGGTCGACGCGACGCGCAGCTGGTCGGCAGCGCGTAGGAGTCGCGTGATGTCGGCCTCGCTGAAGAGGTAGGGGCGCCGCGGCGGATGCGGTCGCGGGAAGGTATCGGCATCGGGGACGAAGGTCGCGGGCTCGCTTCGTTGCCGATAGAGGCAGACGCCGCGCGCGACGCTCATCCAGCGTCGTCGCACCGTCGGCGTGAGTTGAGCGATCGCGACACCCCACTGCGCGAACGTTTCGGCCGTCAGGTCGGCGCGCGTCGCCGCGAGGAAGCGATCGAGGTGGGCGAGCACGCGGCACTCGCCGTCGTAGGCGCGTCCGAGCGCGCGCTTGAGCGCGAGGTATCGCTCCAGGAACGGACCGAGTGCCGAGGCGAAGGTCGTGGGCGCGGTCACGGGCCAACCTCGCTGTGCGTCGCCGAGGGCAGCGCGAGCGCCACATCACGCAGGTCGTCGATCTGCAGCCGAAGGTAGACGCAGGTGCTCTCGGCGCTGCGGTGACCGAGCAGGTCGCCGATCACCTTGAGCGTCGTCCCGGAGCGCAGCAGGTGGACCGCAAGGGAGTGCCGCAGGCAGTGCGGCCCCTGGAAAGGGATCGCGAGCTCGCTGCGGCGCACGCAGCCCTGGAACGCCTCGGTCACGGCCGTGGGTCGCAGCACCCCGGCGGGTGCGCGGACGCGCAGGAAGAGCCGCCGCGTTGGAAGCGGCGGGCGGCCGTCGCGAACGTAGGCGATGAGCGCCGCGCCGACCTCGGGGGTCAGGGGCAACTCCAGCGGCGCGCGGACCTTGGGCCGCGGCACACGCAGGCGAGCGTCGCGCCACGCGACGTCGTCGAGCGTGAGCGCCACGACCTCGCTGGTCCGCAGGCCGTACGTCGCGACGAGCAGCAGCATCGCGTAGTCGCGCCGACCCATGGGCGTCGCGCGGTCGATGCTCCGCAGCAGCGCGCCCACGGTCTCCCACGGCAGCGCCCGCGGCAGCCGCTCGTCGCGGTAGACGCGCGGCGTGTCGATCTGCGTCGCGAGGTCCCCGACAGCGAAGCCGCGGGCCGCGAGGAAGCGCAAGAAGGCCCGCAGATGAGCGACGGTGTGCTGGAGCGTCGCGCGGCTCAAGCGAGCCCCCTCGGCCACGAGGAAGTCCTCAACCGCGCGCCCCGTCAGGGTGTGCAGGCACGCCGGCACCTGCGCCCTTCCGAGGTGGGTCAACCACGCCGTCACCGTGGCGACGTGCAGACCGACCGTCGTCATCGCAAAGCCGCGCACGCTCGCGAGGAACGCACCGTACTCCGCAAGGAGGGTCTCGTCGGGCGTGCTCGGCGGCGTGGTCCAGACCCGCTGCGTCTCGAGGTATCGCACCCACGAGTGGACGGTCGCCGCGAGCTCGATGTCCTCCTGGGAGTCCTTGGGGGCGAACGCGCGGAACTCCGCCGCGGTGATCGCCCCGAGGTGCTGGACGCCCCGGCGTTGCATCCTGAGCGCGAGCCGCCGCGAGGCGCGGATACGAAGGCGAATCGGGTGCGGGTGATAGCCCTGTGTCTGCAGCCACGCAGCGAATCCCTCGAGGTGGGGACCCAGCAGCGGCAGGGACGTGAAGCGGGCGTGGGCCCGTGGGAAGAGCTCGATGAGCATCGCGACATCCTTGCGGTGGGCGCCACCGTGGCGCCGTCGCGATGCGTAACCCCCGAAGTTATGTGAAGCCCGCGTCGACCCGCGCGCCGCAGATCAAGCGAGGACGCCGTAGTCGCTCCACATAACGAGGCACTCCACATGAGTCGAGGATCATCACGTCGAAGGCATCGAAGCGCTTGAGCGCCTGCGGCAGACGCAGGTCCCTCTTGGCCGCGAGCAGCTGCTGCACGACCTGGAACGCGGGCGACCAGAGCACGCTGTAGCCGCGCTCCACGAGTGCGTGCCCGAGCGCCGACATCCCGTGGCTCTTGCCGACACCGGGCGTCCCGAAGGCCAACACGTTCA
>JBILLI010000588.1:0-4915 GCA_044376155.1 Polyangiales bacterium | reverse complement strand
AACGTCGCCGAGCTCACGGCCTCGGTGAACCGGACCGTGCAGCAGAACGGACAGGTGGTCACGAACACGCTGTCGAACATCGACCGGCTCACCACCGAGTCGTCGCCTGACGTGCGGGCCGCGCTGGTGAACGTGCGCGAGGCCACCGACCGGCTCGCGCAGATCCTCGGGCGCGGGCAGAGCCGCGACGACAGCACGGTGACCCAGGTGCAGGAGGCCACGCGCAACGTCGCGGCGGCGTCGCGGGAGCTGCGCGAGACCCTGGAGCACGTGAACCACACGACAGGGGCCATCGACCGCGGAGAGGGCACCGTCGGGCGCCTGGTGCGCGACGAGGCGCTCATCGACGAGGTGCAGGGCGCCGCCGAGGGCATCGGCGAGGTCGTGGGCGGCATCGCGCGGCTGCAGACCATCGTGGGCCTGCGCAGCGAGTACAACTTCATCTCGAACACCCTGCGGAGCTATGTCGAGCTGCGGCTCCAACCCCGCGAGGACAAGTACTACCTGCTGGAGTTCGTCGACGACCCCCGCGGTGACACGCGCGTTGTGAGCACCATCACCGACACCACCGACCCCCGCGAGACCGCGCACGTACGCACGGTGCAGCGCATCACCACCGACTCGTTTCGCTTCAGCCTGATGTTCGCGCGGCGCTACGGGCCCGCGACGTTTCGCTTCGGCATCAAGGAGTCGACCGGCGGCGTGGGCCTCGACCTGCACCTGCTCAACGACAACCTCGAGATCCGCAACGACCTCTTCGGCTTCGGCGAGAGCGCCAACCCCCGGCTGCGCATCGCGGTGGCGTACAACATCCTCCAGCGCGCGTGGCTCGTGGCGGGCGTCGACGACATCCTCAACGGCGACCGCTTCGACTACTTCCTGGGCGCGCAGCTCCGCTTCAACGATGAAGACATCAAGAGCATCCTCCCCTTCGCCGGCGGGCTCGGCGGCCGCTGACCCCCTCGTCGCCCTGCGCGACGTGCGCCGACGGTTTCTGCCGGGGGGCCGCGTGGCCCTCGACGGCGTGAGCCTCACGGTCTCGCGCGGCGAGTTCGTCGCCGTGCTCGGGACCTCGGGCAGCGGCAAGAGCACGCTGCTGCACGTCCTCGGCGGGCTCGACCTCGCGTACGAGGGCGAGGTGCGCCTCGACGGACACGAGCTGCACGCGCTGCGCGACGCCGACCTCGCGGCGCTGCGTCACCGCACCGTGGGCTACGTCTTTCAGGGCTTTCACCTCGTGCCCACGTGGACCGTGCGGCAGAACGTGGCGCTGCCCGCGAGCTTCGCGCCGCGCGCGGTGGCGGACCTCGACGCGCGCGTGGACGCGCTGCTCCGCCGGGTGGGGCTCGACGGGCGGGGCGGCGACCTCCCGACGGCGCTCTCGGGGGGCCAGCGGCAGCGGGTGGCCATCGCGAGGGCCCTGCTGCTCGACCCGCCGTTGCTGTTGTGCGACGAACCCACCGGGAGCCTCGATGAAGACACGGGGCGGTCGGTGTTGGAGCTGTTCGAGTCGCTGCACCGCGAGCGGGGGCTCACGGTGGTGATCGTGACGCACGAGGCGCGGGCCACCGAGGGGGCGACCCGTCTGGTGCGGCTGGAGGCCGGACGTGTGGTCGAGGACCAGACCCGGAGCGCGGCGTGAGGGCCGCGGCGCTGGTGGACCTCGTGCAACGCGACCTGCGACGGTCGTTGCGCACGTTCTCGGTGGCGGCGCTGGGGATCGTCGCGGGCGTCGCGGTGCTCTCGTTCTTTCTCGCGCTCGCCGAGGGCATGCGCGCGGTGGTGCTGGGGCGGATCTTTCCCATCGACCGGGTGGAGGTGGTGCCGCCTGAGAGCTCGGTGGGCTCGGTGCTCTCGCTCCTGGGCGCGGGTCCGCCGGGCGTGGACGAGGAGCAGGTCACGCGGCTGCGCGCGGTGCCGGGCGTGCGAGAGGCGCAGCCCCGGATGCGCTTCGCCTTCCCGTCGTCGGGCCGCGGGGGCCGGGCGATCTTTGGGCGCGACGTGGGCGCGGGGGAGATCCCGGCCGACGGGGTCGACGAGGGCATGATCCGCCGCGAGCTCGGAGAGGGTGTGGATTTTCGCGACCCCGAGGGCCTGAGCTCGGGGCGGAGCTGCGTCGCCGATGACGGCTGCGCGATGGGGGAGTTCTGCGAGTTCCCGGAGATTCCGCGGAGCAACCAGCCGCCGCCCGCGGGGGGGCGCTGCTCGCTGCCCATCCCGCTGGTCGTGTCGCCGTACCTCGTGGAGATCTTCAACGGCACCATCGCGCCTGCGCACAACCTCCCGCGTGTCGGAGAGCTGCTCATTCGCCGCGCAACGGGGTTGATCCTCGAATGGGACCTCGGCCGCGCCGGTCTCGGCGCCGCGCGTCAGGGCACGCCCCGGCGGGTGCATGCGCGACTCGCCGGCGTCTCCCGGCACGCCATGGACCTCGGGGTGACCGCGCCGCTCACGGTCGCCCGTCGCTTGAACCGCGAGTTCGCGGGCGCGGCCGCGGCGTCGCGTTACTCCAGCGTGGTGGTGCACCTGCGCGACCCCTCCGCGATGACCGGGGTGAGCGCCGAGGTGCGCGCCGTGGGCCTCGAGGTGCGCACGAGCGGGGCGGAGCAGATGGGGGTGCTGGTGCGCGCGATCACCTGGATCCTCGCGCTCGCGTCGATCGTCACGGTGCTCGTGGCGTCGCTGAACATCGCCCACGTGTTCCTGTCGCAGATCGCGGAGCGTCGCGGCGAGATCGGGTTGATGCGCGCGCTCGGCGCCCGTCGCAGCGACATCGCCGCGCTGGTGGTGCTGCAGGCCGCGGTGCTCGGCGCCGTGTCGGCGCTGGCGGGACTCGCCGTCGCACGGGTCGCCGCGAGCCTCGCGGAGCGCTACGCGCGCACGGAGATCCCGCCGTTCCCCTTCAAGCCCGACGTGTGGTTCCTCTTCACCCGCGGCGATGTCGCCGGGGTGCTGGTGTTCGGGGTGGCGGCGTGTGTCCTCGCGTCGCTGCTGCCCGCCGTGCGCGCAGCCCGCGTCGACCCCGCCGAGGCCCTCGCGGGCGGGGTCTGATCGGTCAGGGCAGGCGCACGACGCGAACGCGGCCCGAGCCCCGCTCGGCGATGAAGAGCCGACCGCCCTGGAACGCGAGCCCCGCAGGGCGCGAGAGCGTGGCGAGGCGCGCGTCTCCGTAGTCACCCGCGGGCGCGACGCCGCCCGAGTCGTTGGCGCCGGCGAAGGTCGTCACCTGACCCGAGAGCACGTTGAGCGAGCGCACACGGTTGGCGTCGACGTCGGCGATGTAGATCGTGCTCATGCCGTCGAACGCCAGCGCGCCCGGCGAGGCGAGCACGACCTCGGGGCCGAAGGCGGGGATGTCGGAGAGCGGCGCTCTCCGGTCGATGACACCCGCGACGATGCGCGCGCGGGGAGGGGTTTCGAGGCCGATGCTCCAGACGACGTTGCGCGCGCCGTCGGAGACGAAGATGCGCCCAGCGCCGTCGACCGCGAGGCCCCGCACGCTGCCGATGGCCGCCAGGGTCGCCGCCACGCCGGTGCCGCCCGGGGTCGGGACCGAGCCCACCGAAACGCTCCCGGTGCCCGCGAGGAGGGTCACCTCGCCGCCCATGCCCACGCGCCAGACGCGGCCCTGACCATCACCGAAGACGAACCCCGTCGCGGTGGCGAGGGCCTGCGTCGGCCCGTTGAAGCGCTGATCGACGGCCAGCACGCCCGCATCGCTGGGGCCGACGTCGGTCGGCGGCACATCGGTGGTTGCGTCGGGAGCTCCTGCGTCTGAGACGCCGCCGTCGCTGAGCTCGCCCACGCGCTCGGGGAAGCGGCCGGCGACGCGGCGCAGGGCCCCGTCTCGCAGCTCGGCAACGACGCCGAGCTCGGTGAGGCTGAACAGCACGCGCCCCTGGGCCCGCGTCAGCCCGTCGATGAGCGTAGGCGGCAGCGCGTTGGGCGGAAGGTCGACGGCGAGGGCGGGGATGGGCAAGAGGCCATCGCCCGTGAGCGCGCGCGCGCGGCTCGCGATGAGCTCATAGCTCCGACCGGCGCCGGGGGCGGCGATGAGGAGCGTCTGGCCATCGTCCGACGCCGCCGCGGAGGCGGGCGCGCCGAGGCGTACCGAGGCGATCGGCTCCATCGCGGCCGGGATCGCGCCGGGGGAGATCGGGAAGTCGATGCTCGGCGAGCCGCCGTTGCTCGTGCCCAGGATGCGTCCGACCCTTTGCTCTCGAAGATCGACGAAGAACAGGGCGGCGCGGTCGGCGCTCACGCCGAGGCTACCGAGCGGTCCGAGGGGCGGCCCGGCGGCGGCGACCTGTCCGCATCCCTGCGGCGAGCCCGCGATCACCCGGGGGATGGGGTCACCGCCGGGCATGCGCGGCGGGGTCACGCCGAAGACCGCGCAGCGGGAGGCGTCGAGAAAGTACACCGAGCCATCGGCGCCGACCTTCACGTCGGTGACGCGCCCGAGACGGAGCTGCGTGGGCACGGCGAAGGCGCCGAGCCCCGCGAAGGGATCGCTGACCTCGTCGCACCGGGTGCCCGCGAAGGTGCTCACCAGACGGTCGGGGTCGTTGCGACGAAAGCGCCGCACGCGGCAGTTGTCGCGGTCGGCGAAGTAGACGTACTCCGCGTCGACGTCGAGGCCCGCGGGGTTGTTGAGCGCGGTCGACACACCCGGGAGGCCGTCGGCGTTGAAGCGCACGGTGCACCCGAGTCCACACGGCAGGCCCGCCACGGCCTCGACCGTGCCGACGCTGCCGTCGGCCTCGAGGATCACACGGTGGATGCGATTGTCGGCGCTCACATAGAGCGCGCGCGCGGGCTCGTCCCACGCGAGGCCGCGGGGAGAGGACTGAAAGCTCAGCCCGGGCAGCGCCTCGACGCGGGTGCTGGTCGCGCGCAGCACCTGTCGCGTCGTCTC
>JBILLI010000587.1:0-4918 GCA_044376155.1 Polyangiales bacterium | reverse complement strand
TCGAAGGTGGTGCTCGTTCGGCGATACGCGACCCAGGCGCCCTCGTCGGCGGGCGCGGCCTGGAGGTAGGACACGCCCTGCTCATCGGGGCCCGAGACCCGCACGGGCGGGAGCGCGCGCCAACGCTCGGGCGCACACGACGCCAGCGGGGGCGGGCCGGCGTCGACCGCGGGGGCGTCGGGTCGGGCGTCCGTGGTCCCTCCCGGGCCGCCATCGCTGCCGGCGGTGCTGATCTGCGCGGTGGAGGCGCACCCGAGCAGTGAGATCGTGGCGACGAGCCGACGCATGCCGACACTCTACGGCCCGCGAGGCCCACCCGCACTCGGCGTGGGTGGGTCGTGCGAGGACCGCTCAGAGGCGCTCGTTCCAGCCCCAGCGCTGGTGCGTGTTCGCGTTGCTGCTCGCGGCGCCGCAGGCGCTCTGCACCACCGCCACCGAGTCGGTGAGGGTGCCCGCGCGGGCCGTGGCGGAGAGGCAGAGCCCCGCGGTCCCCGCGCGCTCGATGCGGGTCCCCGCGCCCTGCGACCACGGCCCGCCGCGGAACGACTGGTTCGCGCCGAAGTGGCAGCGGTACTGCTGGAACGCGGCGTTGGGGGTCGTGCCCGAGGCCATGTCGAGGCACTTGCCCGAGCTCCCCGAGACGATCGAGAAGGTGCCGTCGCCCTCCGGGTCGTAGAGGTACCACTGCTGCGCCGGGAGCCAGTGGCAGCGGAACTGGTTCACCGCGAGGTTGTTCACCGAGAGCCCGTTCGGCACGTCGAGGCAGTGGTACGTGCCGGGTGCGCCCGCGGGCGACTGCTCCACGAAGAGCGCGCCGGGGTTCTGCCCTCGCGCGCGGTGCGAGGCCATCACCCGCTCGAGGATGCGCATGTCCTCGAACCAGTCAGAGACATCGCGCATCGGGACCAGCGTGGCGACGCCGCCCGACGTGCGCACGGCCATGCCCATCACCCCGCCGTTCGTCACGTCGAGGCACACCGCGCCGGCGTCGCGGTCCTCGACGACCTGCGCGTTGCCCGCGTCTTGCGTGACGGTGGTGGCGCTCGCGGTGGCGGTGACGCGCTGGTAGACGATCCCCTGCGCGGTCGGCGAGGTGTGGGCGTAGCAGGTCACCACGCGGTTGTGGTGCTGCGCCGCGGGGCGGAGGTCGAGCGTCTGCGACTCGCCGCTGTTGCCCCCGCGGATCGTGAGCGGCGCGTCGAGGTGGATCATCGCCACGAGCCCGTTCGGGTGCACGTTCACGCGGACCCCGCGGGTCGAGGTCGTGGCCCCGCTGGACAGCGTCTGCTGCACGGCGATGTCAGCGGGGCGCGTGTTCCAGCCCACCCACCGCGCGCTGGTGAGCACCATGCGGTTGGAGATCAGCAGCCCCGTGCGAAAGGTGCTCGTGCCCGCCACCTGGATGCTCACGATGGAGAAGTTCCCCGACGGGATGCGGGGGTTGATCAGCGCCTGGGCGACGCTGTCGGTGTCTTCGTCGAGGGCGTTCCCATCGACCGGCGCGCAGCCGACGGAGAGGCAGAGGGTGATCGCCGAGAGGACCGGGAGGGAGAGCTTGTTGCGCATGACGAGATCCCTTTCCACGCCCCGTGCCGCGCGGGATTCGTCGAGAAATGCAGGGCAAATCGCGGCGCACCCGTCCGCTCCACCGGACACCCCCGGGCGCGCGGCGACCGCTCCGACGGACACGGACCGGCCGCGCCGCCCCCCGGCGGTGGACTCACCCCTGCGGCAGGGTGATCGCGACGGTGGTGACGCCGCCCGTGGTGCCAGCCTCGACCCGCCCGCCGTGCTTCGCGGCCGCGGCGCGCACGAGAAAGAGCCCCAGGCCCATGCCCTGCCCCTCGGGGCGCGTGCTGAAGAAGGGCTCGCCGAGGCGCGCGGCGTGCTCGGGGGCGATGCCGCCGCCGCGGTCGATCACCTCGAAGACCAGCGCCCGTCCCCTCCGCGCGGCGCGCAGCTCGATGGGCGTGCGCACCCCCGCGGCGCGCTGTGATTGCGCGGCGTTGTCGAGCACGTTGAGCAGCGCGCGGTGGATCCCCGCCCGCGCGAAGGTCGCCTCGCCGCCCTCGTCGGCCGCCACCCGCACGAGGTCCTCGGGGTTGGCCGCGCGCCACACGTCCACCACCTCGCGCACGAAGGCGTCGACCTCCACCACCGCGGGCTCCTCGGCGTCGGGCGCGTGAGAGCGCATGCGCGCGAGGATCTCCCGGCACCGCCGCACCTCCTCGCGGATGCGCTGCGCCTGCGCGCCCTGCTCGCTGCCGCGGTCGAGGGTCTCGGCGAGCTCGCTCGCGAGGATGGCGATGGTGCCCAGCGGGGTGTTGAGCTCGTGGGCGGTGCCCGCGGCGAGGGTGCCGAGGGCGGTCCAGCGCACGGCGCGCTCGGCGTCGAGGCGGGCGGCGGCGAGCTCGATCTCCCTGGCGCGCAAGGAGTTCACCACGCGGTCGATGAAGAACCACAGCGCCCCGGCGGTGAGCGCGAAGCCCAGCCACATCCCCCGCACGTGCAGCCCGAACATCGACGCCGAGTGCCACACGTGCACCTGCTCGGGCCGCACCACCAGCAGCGCGCCGAAGGCCAGGATCACCATCACCGTCACCACCAGGCCCCAGCGCCGCCCCGCGAGGATCGCCCCCAGCGCGACCTGCAGCACGTAGAGAATGGTGAAGGGGTTCATCGCCCCGCCCGTGAAGCTCAGGAGCACCGTGAGCCCCAGCGCGTCGAGCAGCAGGTGCGCGGCGATGGCGCCCTCGCTCAGCGCCCCGCGGCGGCGCCGCAGCGAGCGCGCGAGGAGCACGTTGGCCGCCGAGAGCGTGCCCACCACCACGAAGAGCGGCGCGAGGGGGAAGGGCGCGTGGAGCATGAAGCGCACCCCCGCGACGGTGGCGAAGAGCGCGGCGATCTGCGCCCAGCGGAGCCGCACCAGCCAGCTCGCCTCCACGGGCGTCGGGCGATCCTCGGGGGCTGCGGGGGTCATGCGGGACGTCTACCGCCGCGGCGGGAGCTTCTGCAGCTTTCGCTGCAGCGAGCGGCGGTGCATGTTCAGCCGCCGCGCGGCCTCGGAGATGTTCCCGTTGCAGTCGGCGAGCACGCGCTGCAGGTGCTCCCACTGCGCGCGATCGAGGGAGGGCACGGCGTTGTCGTCGGGGACCGGCGCCTCGGCGGGCTCGGACTCGCCGAAGGCCGCCTCGATCTCCGCGGGCTCGGCGGGCTTCGTGAGGTAGTTCACGGCGCCGCGCTTGATCGCCTCGATCGCCGTGGGGATGCTCCCGTAGCCCGTGAGCAGCACCACGGAGATGCCCGGGTGCAGGGTGGTGAGCTCGCGGAGCAGGTCGAGCCCCGAGCCGCCAGGCATGCGCAGGTCGAGCACCGCGTGGGTGAAGCGCACCACCGTCGCGAGGGCGAGGGCCTCGGCGGGCGACGACGCGGTCGAGACCGACCACGCCCGTCGGGTGAACGCCGCCGCGAGCGCGGCGCGAAAGGGCGCGTCGTCGTCGACGATGAGCAGCGTGCCAGACACGGTCCGCGGGGTAACACAAAACCCCCGCGCACGGATTGCTCGGGCCGTGCGTCCGATTGTCGCATCGCCTTGTCGCGGTCAGGGACCGATGACAGGTATCGCCGCCGTGAGGTTCCTGGTCCCGATGCTGTTGGTGTCCCTGTCGCTCGCCGCGTGCGGCGGTGATCCGGGGGATTCGTTGGAGGGGGACTTCGTGCCCGAGGTCTCGGAGCGCGGCGCGTTTCAGGTGCGCATCGACCTCGACGACGGGAGCTTTCGCCGCGGGGTGAACGCCCTCACGGTTCGCGCGGTGACCGCCCAGGGCACCCCCGTGCAGCTCACGGAGGTCGTCGCGCGCATGCCCGGGCACGCCCACGCGTTCGCGCGCCCCACGACCCGCGCGGTCGACGGCGCGTACCGCATCGACGACCTCGAGATGACCATGGCGGGACGTTGGGTGATCACGTTCCGCTTCGCGCACGACGGCACCGTGGATGACGCCCTGGCGATCACGTCGCTGCGCTGAACTCGCCGCCGCGCTGCTGGCGCTGGGGATCTCCCGGGAGGCCGCGGCGTGTCCCTGCGGCGCGCCCGCGGGCGCCTTCCCCGCGTGGACCGCGATGGACGAGCGCCTCACCCTGAGCCTCGTGCTCGGCGCCGCCGCGGAGCACGGGAGCTTCGACGATCGCGGCCGCGCGTGGCCGCTCCCCGCGGGGGTGTCGGCGACACGGATCACGTCTGACCTCACCGTCGCGTGGCGTGCGTCGCCCGCGTGGGAGCTCACCGCGAGCGTGGCGGCGGCGTGGTCCTCGGTGAGCCTCCCGGGGATCGCGGTCGAAGGGATCGCCCTGGGAGACAGCGCGTTGCGCGCGCGATGGGAGGGGCCCCGGAGCCTCCCCCGGGGCGCTCCGATGGTGGCGCTGTGGACGGGCGTGCGCGCGCCCACGGGCGACCGCGACCCTCGCGCGCAAGGGCTCACGAGCGTGGGCCTGGGTCACTGGGAGCTGAGCCTCGGGGGAGAACTCCGGTGGGACCTCGCCGCGCGCTGGACGGTGAGCGTCGGCGCGGAGCTCGGCGTGCGGGCCCCCGCGCGGTGGGAGGGCGTCGAGATGCTCCCAGGGCCTCGCGGCGCCGTGCTGCTCCTGGCCGTGTGGCGCCCCCACGACGACGTGGCCCTCTCCGCGGGAATCACCGGGTGGGCCGAGGTCCCCGCGTGGATCGAGGGCCATCAAGACGACGTCCCGTGGTCGTACCGACTGGGCCCCACCGCGGGGGTGATCTGGCAGGTGACCCCCGCGCTGCGCCTGCTCGCCTCCCTCGGGGTGGATCCCCGCGTGGACCACCTCGGCGCGAACACCTCGGCCAACGTGCGCGGCTCGTTGGGCTTCAGCTGGGCCGCGCTGCGGGACTGAGACC